>NZ_ACJN02000001.1:1085657-1372309 GCF_000174435.1 Desulfonatronospira thiodismutans ASO3-1 | reverse complement strand
CCTTCTTCCTTCTTCTTTTGCATGCCTTTTTCTATGCCTTCCTGCATGCCCTTTTTAAGGGCGATTCTTTCTATGCTTGTTACGTATGGCATTTGATACTCCTCCTCTATTTGACGAATATCACTGAAAATTTTGGATGCCAGGTCTTCAGGTAAGGACATCAGCCAGTCCAGCACTTTAAACAGATCCAGGATTCTCTGACGATCCCAGCCCCGGGCAAAGAGAATGCGGATCAGCCGGATCTTGGCTGCGTATCGCTCCTCTGGTTTGTCCTGGGTCTTTTTGGTCAACAGATGCGCTGCTGTTACCAGGGCGAAAGCATTATCCGATTCAAGCAGCTGATCTGTTTCCGATTCCCAGTCCAGAAGCTTGACAGCTGGGAAATCAAACCGCATCCGGCAGCCGTAGAGCTCATAGCCAAAGCTGTCCGGATGCCAGCCCGGACTGGTATCAGCCAGCACGGCAAGGCTGGCCAGGGGCTTGTCGTACCGGTCAAAAAGGCGGTAATGATAGGTGAACATCCGCCTGGCAAAAACATCCTCGGCATCTCCCTGCACCTCAATATGTACGCATACCCAGCCTTCATCTCCGCTTAACCTGCGTACCCGCACCAGCTTGTCCACATACCTGCGTCCAAGTTCAGCATCCTTAGTCACCTGCTGTAATTCTTTGTCCAGAAAATCATACCCTGAACCCCAGTCAATGTCAGCAAAAATTACAGGGAAATAAAACTCCATAAATTCCGGGAAATACCTTTCCAGCGCTACTTTCCAGGGGCTGTCGTATTCATCGCTCACAGGTTCTGCCTCAAATTTTTAGCTACGTCGGCTTAAGCGACAATTGCTTGGTTCGCTGAAGTATCTCGAGTCGTGCTTATTATATAATGCGTTGTAGGCTTGGGGGTCAAGATATTTGTATTCGCCAGTATGATCAAACCAGGCCAGGCTTTCCTTGTCAGTGTCATTTGTCCATGGGAAAAAAATAAAAAATTTTATAATAAAATGAATTATTATAATTGACAGATATAACTTTGTTAAATATAATGTCTGTATGTCAATTTTTATTGGTAGAAAGAAAGAGATTCAATTCCTTGAGGATGAGTTCGCTCAGGACAGGGCCTCGCTGGTAATCCTTTATGGTCGCAGAAGGATAGGCAAAACCACCCTGATCAAACAATTCATTCAGGAAAAAAACGCTTTTTATTTTGTGGCTACAGAGGAATCAGAACGGGAAAACAGGAGAAACTTTCAACACGCAGTCTCGGATTTCACACATAACACCTTACTAAAAAAAGATGTCCTTCTGGAATGGGATGAAATCTTTTCCGTGCTTAATGAGCACCAGCCGGAAAAAAAGAAAATCATTGCCATTGATGAATTTCAATACCTGGGCAAGGCCCGGACATCTTTTCCTTCCATTTTCCAGAGAATCTGGGATCAGATGCTGGCCGGATCCAGGTCCATGGTCATCCTCTGCGGCTCTCTCGTGGGCATGATGGTGGAGCAGGCTCTCTCCTATTCCAGTCCCCTGTATGGAAGACGGACCGGACAGATCAGGCTGGATCAGATTTCATATCAGGATTATGGACTCTTTTTCAAGCACCCTGAGCGCATCAACCTCATCGAATACTATGCTGTGACCGGAGGGGTGCCCAGATATATTGAACTGTTTACACCAGCCACGGATATCTTCCAGGCCATAGAAAGAAATATTCTGTCCAGGCAGAGCTTTTTATTTGAAGAGCCGGTTTTTTTACTGGAAAAAGAATTCGGCGAAACAGGTACTTACTTTTCCCTGGTCAAAACCATTGCAGCCGGCAACAGAAAGCTGGGCAGGATCTCCTCCGCCCTGGGCATGAATCAGTCCGGGCTGACAAAATATCTCAAAACCCTGCAGGAACTGGATCTCATTGTCAGAGAAGTTCCCATCACTGAAAAGAATCCGGAAAAAAGCAAAAAAGGCCAGTATCGAATTACAGACAATTTCATCAGTTTCTGGTTCAGGTTCGTCCATCCTTATAGAAGCTACCTGGAGATTGAGAACACTGAAGTAGTTATTAAAAAGATCAAAGATCAATTCAGGTCAAGTCATGTCAGTTTTGTGTACGAAGACATATGCAGGCAGTGGCTTATGCAGAAGGGGCTTGTCAAATCGCCGCATATTCAGCTGATCCAGGCAGGCAGATGGTGGGACAAGGATGTGGAGATAGATCTTCTGGGCGTCACTGAGAACCGGGAGCATGCTGTATTCTGTGAGTGCAAGTATACTGCCGCACCTGTGGATGCGGATGTTTACCGGCAATTGATGGAAAAGGCAAAAAACGTTTTTTTGCCGGACGGCTCTGAAAAACACTATGTTTTCTTCAGCCAGTCCGGATTTACCGAAGCCATGATGAACCTGGCCCGAAGTCAGGAAAACGTGCACCTGGCGTCCATTTCCTGAAGCAGGTTCCAAGGCACGAGGTTCACACTCCCGGGGCTTCCCTGGAGCTCAAGAGGGACAACTTAAATTAAGTCGGATTTGTAAGATGCATCTGCAAAAAGCCGGGAAATGAATTGTTCAGGAATCAATCACGCGCTCTGCCACGCGTCCAGCCACGCGCTCGCGTGGTTCACGTGGTTCGCATGACAAAACTGACATTTTGCAGTCACATCTTGTAAGACGCTCAGTTCAATTTGTAATGCCTAATTTCCGCATTCTGTGCTGAAGGGTGGAACGTGGAAGACCAAGCAAGGTGGCAGCTCCTTTTGGTCCAGAAATGACTCCCTTTGTAAAATGCAGTACTTCCTTGATATGTCTTTTTTCGACTTCCTGAAGGCTCATGGAAACATCATCAATATTACCTGAATTGTCCGAGTCATCAGTGCAATTATTTTTTTCCGGTATTCTTGAATTCATGGTGTCCATTGACATAACTTCTTTTATATCATTGCAATCAATCTTATTGGCTATAAAATTTTTAACCAGAAGTTGATTCAACACATTCTTTAACTCTCTTATATTGCCCGGCCAGTAATAGTTAATTAAAGCATGCATAAGTTCATCAGATAAGTTTATTTTTGGAAGTCCTTGAGAAGTGGATAATTCGTTTATAAAATAGTTGGAGAGCACTGGTATATCCTCCGGCCTCTCCCGTAGTGGCGGTATTTCAATTATGTATGTTGATAATCTGTAATACAGGTCCTTTCGTAATTTATCCTGCCTGATAGCTTTATCAACATTTATATTGGTAGCTGCTATAATTCTGGTCTGCACTGGGATGGAAGAACTTTCCCCGACTCTCTGAAAGCTTTGATAATCCAGTACATGCAATATCTTGCTTTGCATCTCAAGGCTTAGTTCTGCAATTTCGTCCAGGAACAAAGTCCCTTTTTGTGCAAGTTCCAGCCTGCCCACTCTAGATGATAAAGCCCCGGTAAAAGCTCCTTTAGCATGTCCAAAAAGTTCACTCTCAAAAAGGCTTTCAGCAATTGCAGGGCAGTTGACATGAACAAAAGTATTATTGTGGCGCTTGCTTATTGAATGAATTATATTCGCCAAAAGGGACTTTCCAGTTCCTGTCTCTCCTAGTATAAGTACTGGTATTTCCAGCCTGGCTACCCTGTCGGCTGTTTTCATGACCTGGCGTATCTTGGCACTTTCATAGATAAAGCCTTCTTGAGAGATTTTTGGATCGCTGTGAGAAGCAATATTTGTTGCAACCCACCTCTCTTTCTGCTCGCTGGCTATCAAAGCTCCAATGCATATGGCAATATAAGGTGCTATATCTAAAAAGAATTCCATTATAGCGTATAAATTGTCCGGTTCTTGAACAAAGGAACAATGTATTGTTCCAATTATATCATCATTTATAATTAATGGAAAAGCCATAGTAGTTGTAAGTCCAGACTCAGTCAGAGGGTTTTGCAACTCCTCGCTGAAATACTGGGCGAGATCTGTAATTATTACTGGTTTTTTTGTCGATATGACATGTCCGGCAACAGTGGATTTCTCAGCTTTACGTGTCGGCGACAGCGCATTTACCACAGTTCCTTCTGCTGCTGTGAAAAAGCTTATCAGCTCACTGTTGGGGTCGTATAAGTTGATGCACAGGCGATCAAAGGAAAACTGCTGCTGGATCAGCCTGGAGAGAGATTGAAAAAACGAAGATCTGGAGACTGGAGAACTCACCCTCCTGACCAGTTCTCTGATGATAACCTCAGTGGAAACACCACGTGAAAGCTTTTTTGAGGCCATTTTATTCACTCCTTATTGATACACCTATAATCATTTTTATTTCCTGCATCTGCCTGACTTTCACATTCTCATTCAGGCATGTTGCCCATATATAGTGCCCAAATTCAGGCGCAATGTCTATATATAGGCACAAAGTTTTTTCAGCAGAGATTGGTCTTGATAAAAAAATATTTAATTTCAGGCGACTAAAACTTTGGCAAGCCACTTGCTTATATTTAGTAAAACACTTTTTTTACTGAGAACCAACCCATTTTATCCTGAATAAACACTATATAAAAAGCTTACAGGAGGTGCTCTTATGCGCATTGGCTTTATCGGACTGGGACTCATGGGAGGACCATTGGCAAGGAACCTGATCAGGGCTGGTAAGAATGTACTTGTCTATGACCTGAAGGAAGAAGCCGTGGACCGGACACTGGAAGCAGGCAGCACTGGAGAAAGGGCAGCTTCTCTGTCCGATCTGGCCGGCTGTGAACTTGTATTTACCAGTCTTCCCCTGCCCGAGCATGTTAAGGGGACAATGCTGGGTGATGATGGGCTGTATGCCAAACTGAGCCAGGGAGCCACTCATATTGAGCTTTCCACCATAGATCCAGGCACAGCCAATGACTTGTATGCCGCAGCTGCGGCCAAGGGAATTGGCTATATTCAATGCACCCTGGGCAAAACTCCGGCCCACGCAGAAAAGGCTGAGGAACCTATGTTCATCGGCGGTGACAAGGCCCTGGTGGACAAGTACCAGGACATTTTCAAGATCATCGGTATTCCCAATTATGTAGGCAGTATTGAGGCCTCATGCGCGGTGAAGCTCATCTCCAACATGATCGGCATGACCAACGTGGCTGTCCTGGCCGAGGGCATCCGGGTGGGAGAGAAGGCAGGGCTGGACCGCAACCAGCTGCTCGAACTGCTGTCCGATACCGGAGCACGCAGTTTTCAGATGGATGTCCGTGGTCCGTGGATAGCTGCTGACGATTTTAAACCCAGGTTTGCCGTGGACCTGGCAATGAAAGACGTGCGTCTGGGCCTGGAAATGGCCAGGGCCTGGAATCTGGATCTAAAAGCCATGGAGGCTGCCCTGAAATATTTCCAGAAATGCAGTGAATCCGGGTTTGGCCAGGAAGACTGCAACGCTGTGTGCAAAATTGTTGGTGAATAAATTTTCCGGCCTGATTCCAATCCAGAGCGGGGAAAACCGGTGCGGTGAATTCCGGATCAGCATATAGGTATGTAATCATCAACCAAAGGAGAAACAGTATGAAGAAGCTTGTATTAACACTTGCAGCCCTGGCGCTTTTGCTGGGAGTATCTCCGGCCAAGGCCGAGTACCAGTCCATGACCATCAGGGCGGCCACGGCCAACCCTGAGGGCAGCCTGCACACCACGGCTATTAACAAGTTCAAGGAGATCGTGGAACGCGAATCCGACGGAAAGATCGATGTCAGGACCTTCTATGGTGGTTCCATGGGAGATGAACAGGCCAATGTCAGGCAACTGCGCAACCAGGAAATCCACCTGTCGGTCCTGGCGGTTGGCAACCTGACCCCTTTTGCTGAACAGGCCACCATCTACTACTTGCCTTACATGTTTCCAGAAATTGAGAAGGCTTATACTCTCCTGGAGCATGAGGAGTTCAATGCCGAAATAGCCGACAAAATTGCCACCCAAAGCGGTACTCGTCCTCTTTCCTGGCTTGTTGGCGGATACCGTCACCTGACCAACTCCAGACATCCCGTAACAACCATCGAAGACCTGCAGGGTCTGAGAATCAGGACTCCTCCGGTGACCATTCAGTTGGAATCCTTTCGTTCCTGGGGAGTTGAGCCCCATCCCCTGGCCTGGACAGAAACATTTAGCGCTCTCCAGCAAGGGGTAATTGACGGACAGGAAAATCCCCATGCAGTTAACCGGGACCAGAAGTTCTGGGAAGTGCAGGACTATATAACCGAGCTGCACTATCTGCTGTGGGTGGGACCCATGCTGGTCAGCGAAAGATGGTACCAGGGCCTTGATCCGGCGACCAAAGATCTGGTTACCAGGGCTGCCGCTGAGGCTGCGGCATATGAATGGGAATGGGCAGCTGAACAGGACCAGATAGCCCTGCAGGAGTGCCTTGATCACGGAATGGAACTGCACCAGCTGGAAGATGAAGAGATCTGGATGGAAAAGGCCCGGGCTCTGTGGCCCAGGTTCCACGACCGGGTTGGCGGCGAAGAAGTAATCAACGAAGCCCTGTCCATAATGGAAGACTAGGGCCAAAACATCCATAACCATTCAACCAGGAGGCAGGCAGCCATGCCAAAAATCCTAAGACTTATCGGCAAATTCTACGATAATTTTGAAGAATTTTTTTGCGCTCTCACCATGGGGATCATGGTTGCCTGCCTAATGGTTCAGGTCTCGGTCCGCTGGACAACCGGCTCGGGCATGGCCTGGACAGAAGAATTGAGCCGTTATGCCTTTGTCTGGACAGTTTTTATCGGGGCGGCCCTGGTGGCCAAGCACGGATCGCATGTGCGTATTTCCGCCCAGTTTTTTCTGCTGCCCATTAAAGCCCGTCTGGTTTGCCGTTTTTTCACAGACCTCTTGTGGATCGCTTTCAACCTTTATTTTGCCTGGCTGAGCTGGCAAGTGCTCCAGGATGGACTGCTTTTTCCTCACTACTCTCCGGTACTGGGAATAGTCAGAGAGTATGTGGAAATGATTATTCCACTGGGTTTTGTGCTCATGAGCTGGCGTATCCTTGAGGGGTACATCAGGCGCTGGAGACAGGGAACTCTGAAAGAACTGGTGGAACAGGTTTACTAAAGGAGGGTGGGCAGTCATGGAAGTGAGCATATTTACACTGGAAATCAGTATATTAACAATGGTTCTCCTGTCGCTGGGCGCGATGTTTCTGCTGGGCATGCCCGTGTTCATGAGTCTTGCGGTAGCCTCGGCACTAGCTCTGAGCTACGGTGGCTACCTGCCCATGTCCGTAATACACAACACCATGTTCGACGGTCTGAACATCTTTCCCCTGCTGGCCATTCCCTGCTTCGTGATCGCCGGGACCCTCATGGAATACGGCAATATCACCAAGCAGATCGTGGACGTGGTCAAACAGCTGGTGGGCAGGATGTATGGAGGTCTGGGCTTGACCACCATTGTGGCCTGTACGTTTTTTGCAGCCATCTCCGGCTCGGGACCCGGCACAGTAGCTGCTGTGGGCACCATTCTTGTGCCGGCCATGATCCGTACCGGGTACAGCAAGGACTACGCCGCTTCAGTAGCCTCGTCCGGGGGCACAATCGGCCTGCTGATCCCGCCCAGTAATCCCATGATAATTTATGCCATTCTGGGCAACGTATCTGTAACTGCTATGTTTACGGCCGGTTTTCTTCCAGGGTTTATCGTGGGATTTTCAATGTGCATGACCGCGTGGCTGATCGCCAGACAAAAAGGGTTCGGCCGCAGCGAAGAACTCCCGCCTTTTAATCTCAGACATTTTCTGCTCAGCTGTGTGAAGGGTTTTTTCTCCCTGATAACTCCAATTATAATTCTCGGGTCAATATATACAGGTCTGGCTACGCCGGTGGAGGCGTCTGTGCTGGCCATCGCCTGGGCATTGTTTGTCGGTTTTTTGATAAACCGTGCCCTGACCCTGTCTGCTGTGTACAAGTCTTTACTGGAAGGTTCGCTGATCTGTGGAGCGGTTCTTTTGATAGTGGGCACCTCTACCCTGTTCGGAAGAATACTGACCTTCGAGGAAGCTCCGCAACTTTTGGCGGAAATGGCCCTCAGCGTGTCGGAAAACCCCTACATAATTCTGCTGATGATTGTCGGTGTACTGCTCATTCTGGGCATGTTCATGGAGACGCTCTCCACCATCATTATTCTGGTGCCAGTATTTATGCCCATGATCCATATTATTGGTATCGATCCGGTGCACTTCGGCATCATCCTTGTGCTCACCAATCAGATAGCTCTGTCCACTCCGCCATTGGGGGTCAATCTATTTGTAGCCTCACGTATTTCCAAGGTTTCAGTGGAGAGGATTTCCATCGGGGTTCTTCCGTACATAATAGCCATGTTGATATGTACTCTTTTGATAGTCTTTTTTCCAAAGATTTCAACAATATTGCCTGAACTCATTCTTGGCTACGGAAGGTAGCAGTTTACGGGACAGGGCAGTAAAAACAGTTAAACTAGGAGTCTTCAAATGCCTTTTGGTTACAATGGAAAGATACTGGTCGTGGACCTGACCAGCCAGACCTGGTCCGTGGATGAGCATGATGAGGCCTGGTACCGCACCTACTGGGGCGGCGGGTCCCTTGCCTCCTGGTATATGCTCAAGGACATTCCACCCAAGGCTGATCCCCTGGGGCCGGATAACGTTCTGGTATTTGCGGCATCCGTTCTTTGCGGCAGCGGAATATCCGGCTTCAACCGCTATACAGCAGCAGCCATGAATCCTTTGACCGGCGGTTTTGGAGAGTCCGAGTCGGCTGGTTATTTCGGGCCGGCACTCAAGCATGCAGGCTTTGATGCGGTAGTATTGAAGGGAAAGTCTCCCAAGCCTGTATACCTGTGGATCAATAATGGCCAGGTTGAATTGCGCGACGCCGCTCATGTCTGGGGCAAGGAAAACGCCCCCACACTGGACATAATAAAGAATGAGCTGGGGGAAAAGAAAATCCGCATTGCCTCTATCGGTCCGGCCGGTGAGAACATGGTCCGGCTGGCCTGTATAATCAATGAACTGGCTCATGCCAACGGAAGATGCGGCATGGGAGCGGTCATGGGCTCTAAAAATCTAAAAGCCGTGGCCGTGCGTGGAGACTCGGCAAACATGTCTTTGGCCGACCCGGATAAGCTGGACGAGATCAGCAAATGGCATCGCAAAAGGATTGCAGAGCACATGCCAAGCATTAACATGCGCAAGTTCGGAACGGTGCAGCATCTAATGGCCCAGCAGAATTCGGGCATTCTGCCCACCCGTAACTGGAGGGACTGCCAGTTTGAGGATGCTTCCAGCCTGGGTTGGGAAGGATATGAGAAAGTCAGCAAAGGCACTCATACCTGTTATAAATGCGCTGTTGCCTGCAAACGCAGGGTGAACAACACAGAAGAAAAACGGTATGGGGGACCGGAATATGAAACCCTGGCCGCACTGGGCTCCATGTGCGGGGTGGGAGACCTGAATGCGGTCTGCAAGGGACATGAGCGCTGCAATGCACTGGGCCTGGATACAGTGGGTACCGGGGCTGTGGTGTCTTTCGCCATGGAACTGGCGGAAAAGGGCATTTTGTCCGCCTGTGATCTGGGAGGTACACAGCTTAAGTTCGATGACACACAAGGCATGCTGGATCTCATTGAAAAGATCTGTGCCCGGGAAGGCATCGGCTACATTTTGTCCCATGGCGTAAAAAGGGCTGCTGCAACCATTGGCAGAGGTGCTGAAGAGTATGCTTTTCATGTCAAGGGACAGGAGCCGGTCTTTCATGATCCAAGGGGGAAAAACAGGCGTCAGTCTGGGCTTTGCCCTGTCGCCGACAGGTGCTGATCATATCGAGGCCCCTCACGAGGTTCCCTTTCAGGGCGAAGGGGTGAAGCTGGTTAATCCGCTGGGCATCTTCGTTGCGCCTCAGGCCCTGGACACCGGTCCGGAAAAGGTGCGCTACTTTATTGCCGGGGAAAAGACCTGGGCCATGAACAATACCCTGGGGCTGTGCAACTTTGTTGTGGCTCCCTTGTTTTCCATGACCTATGACAAATTATGTGAAGCCGTGGAAGCCATAACCGGCTGGCAAACCAGTGTGCATGAACTGATGCTTGTGGCCGAGCGCTCCATAGTCCTGGCCAGGATGTTCAATGTCCGCCAGGGAATGGACAGCAAGGACGATAAGCTCTTCCGGCGGATGTTCGAACCCCTGCCCGACGGTGTACTCAAGGGTGAGGCCATTGACGGGGAAGAATTCCAGAAAGCTCTGGAGCTTTATTACGCAATGATGAACTGGGATGAAAGAGGCATTCCTACTAGAGGAGCCCTGTATAACCTCGGTCTGGACTGGCTTGTATGATACAGACAAATACAACGCAGGCAGTATCCGGAGCCTGTTTCCAGGAAAAACCCATTATACTGAAGCTGAGCCTGGAATCAATTCTGGAAAAATACGCCCCTGATAACGCTGAACACTTTCCCATGCCCCGGGATTCGACCCTGGTGGATCTGCTGAAACACCTGGGGCTTGGTGAAGATCAGGTTATGCTCGCTTTTGTTAATGGTAGAATGGCCAATTTGAAAACCAGACTTGCGGACAGGGATGCAGTATCTCTATGTCCATATATTTGCGGCGGTTGAAAAAATGGAAATAAAGCTCAAATACGGCAAAGGGGTCAAGATGCTCAGACTGCCTGAACATGCCGATGTCCAGGTGTTGACTCCCCGTGATCTACCCCATCTTTCTGATCTGGCGAGCTCCCTGCAGGATGCACTGGACGCCCCCCTGCAGGCTCAGTCCCTGGAAAGCAGGCCAAGGCCGGGCCGGATAGCCATTGCCGTTCCCGACGAAACCCGCCCGGTACCTTTGAAAGAGCTGCTGCCAGTGCTTCTGGACCGGATTTTCAAGACCTGGCCCGGTATTGATCCGGAATCGGTGTCAATTGTTGTCGGGGGGGGGCTGCACCCGGCTCCTGACAGTGATCAAATGGCCCGCATTCTTCCTGAGGATTTAAGGGGTTGCAGGGCTGTATCCCATGATGCTCTGTCATCACCGCTGAAAAGCTATGGCTTTACATCCAGGGGAACGCCGGTGGAGATAAATGCTGTATTTGGGGAGGCGGATCTGAAGATTGTAGTAGGTATGATCGATCCCCATCAGTACCAGGGCATGACCGGTGGGTCCAAAGGGGTGACCATCGGCTGCGCATCCAGAAAAATGATTGAGAAAAACCACAGTTTGATGTCCACGCCCGGGGCAGTGGCGGGAAATATTCATGATAATTTTCCCCGCCAGGATCTCAATGAAGCCGGTAGGATGATCGGTATTGACTTGGCTGTCAATGTCTGCCTCAACTCGGCCCAGAAAGCAGTGG
Organism: Desulfonatronospira thiodismutans ASO3-1; assembly: GCF_000174435.1. Taxonomy (NCBI): domain Bacteria; kingdom Pseudomonadati; phylum Thermodesulfobacteriota; class Desulfovibrionia; order Desulfovibrionales; family Desulfonatronovibrionaceae; genus Desulfonatronospira; species Desulfonatronospira thiodismutans. The sequence continues at coordinate 1,360,996 of NZ_ACJN02000001.1, read as the reverse complement.
CGGTTCTGGCGGGAGAACCGGAAGCAGTCCTTATGTCCGGTGCAAAAATTACAGAGCAGCTATACGGACTTCCGCTGACGGAGCCCTTTGACATAGTAATCGCCTCCTGTGGCGGCCACCCAAAAGATATATGCATATACCAGGCTCAAAAAGGCCTGAACACCGCTTCTCAATGTACGGTCCAGGGAGGCAGAATACTCCTTCTAGCCGCGTGTACACAAGGCATCGGTGATCAGTGTTATTATGACTATGTCCGTCGTTTTACCTGTCCCTCTTCTCAGATTAAAGATTTTGAAGAGTTCGGGTTCAGAATGGGAGCGCACAAGGCCTATCTTTACAGCCGGACTTTGACCCGGTTTACAGTTGTAATTGATTCCGAACTGGATGCACAGACCCTGGCCGACTGTCACCTGACCAAAGGAAACGCCCAGGAAACCCTTGATAGGTGGTTTCAAGAGCAACCTCCCGGATTCAAGCCGAAAGTGGCTGTTTTGCCCAATGCCAATACATCTTACTTTTATAAACGAAAACAATTGCAAGAGATATGACTCAGCAGACAATAAGAACATATATTTCAGACCAGGAAATACTCAACCGTGCTGACAAATCTGGAAACCCGGTCCAGGAAGAGGTCCTGCTGGCCATGGAGGCGGGGGAAATCCCGCTGCGCTATCAGCGGAACAACCATGCCCTGAGTTTAACGGACCAGATCAGCTTGGCCAGATCGGCAGTACTTTTAGTCGGATGCGGTGGACTGGGTGGCAACCTCTGTGAATACCTGGTGCGCATGGGAGTGGGTAAAATTGTAGCCTGCGATCCGGATGTATTTGATGAGAGCAACTGCAACCGGCAGATTCTGGCCACATCCGAAACCCTGGGCGAACCCAAGGCACTGGCGGCCAAGCAAAGAGCCCTTGCCATCAACCCGTTGGTGGAAGTCGTGGCTGTTGAGGATTTCGTCAGGGTTGATCTGCTGGATTCTGTTCAGGCCGTAGCAGACTGCCTGGGGGGTGCGGATTACCGCCAGGAACTGCTGGAAATGTCCAGAAGTGCCGGCCTGCCAATGGTCTCAGCTGGAATCGCCGGGTGGCATGCTTTGGTATGTACCACATGGCCTGGTGAATCAGGGATTGGAGAGTTCATGGGCAAGTCAACCAGTTCCGCGGAGGTTGAGCAGGGAGTGTTGGCCCCTGTGGCTTCATTTGCCGCATCCATGCAGGCCGGTGAGCTCGTCAGGATTATGACCGGAGCAAGCCCAGCCCTGCGCGGGAGCCTGCTCATGACTGACATATCCAGGATGCGCTTTTCCACTGTTGAGCTGAACTCATTGTGAGAGATTGTGTCTCGGGGTGGCACTTGAACATATTCTATCTTTAGAAAATTTCGTGTTTATTCAGTGTCAGTTTCAGGGCTTGTTTATTTAAGGAGTTATAAACGCCCATCAGGAAGCTGACTTGATTTGTTAGTTTAACCATTAACTTAGGAGGCGAGCATGTCTATCGATTTTCTGGTCCACGAAAAAGGGGACGGAGTCGGTGTTGTTGTGGTGGAAGGACTTAAGGCAGGACAGGAAATCACGGGCTGGATCATGAAGGAAGATCAGACCATAAAAACCAAAATAGTCAGCGATATCCCCATCGGTCACAAGCTGGCCCTGCAGGACTTTAACGCAGGAGACACCGTGTATAAGTACAGCACTGATATCGGCAAGGTTGTTGCTCCCATAAAGAAAGGTGAACACCTGCATGTGCATAACGTAAAAACTAAAAGGTGGTAAAAATGAAGAATAAATTTCTGGGCTTCAGACGAGAAAATGGCCGTGTGGGTGTAAGAAACCATGTTGTCATTCTGCCTCTTGACGACCTTTCCAATGCAGCCAGTGAGGCGGTGGGAAACAACGTCAAGGGTGCCCTGGCACTTCCCCATGCTTATGGCCGACTGCAATTCGGTGAAGATCTGGATCTGTATTTCAGGACACTTATTGGTATTGGCTCCAACCCCAACGTAGCTGCAGTGGTGGTGATCGGAATTGAACCACAATGGACAAATAAGATTGTGGAAGGCATAGCCAAGACCGGAAAGCCTGTAACAGGTTTTGCAATAGAGCAGAATGGCGATTTCAACACGATATGTGCTGCTTCACGCAAGGCCATGGAATACGTCCAATGGGCAAGCGAGCTACAACGTACCGAATGTGATATCAGTGAGATCTGGGTATCAACTAAGTGCGGTGAGTCGGATACTACTTCAGGCATCGCTACCAATCCCACTGTGGGCAATGCTTATGACAAATTGTATGAACACAACTCTACACTTTTGTTTGGAGAGACGACAGAGGTAACGGGTGGTGAACATCTAATCAGGGAACGTTGCATCAATGACGAAGTACGTAACCAGTTCCAGTTCTTCTTTGATCGTTACGCCAAGCTTGTGGATGAAAAAAAGACCAGTGACCTGTCTGATTCTCAACCCACCAAGGGCAACATTGAAGGGGGCTTGACCACCATTGAGGAAAAAGCCCTGGGCAATATTCAAAAAATCGGGCGTAAAGCTCCTGTAGTAGGCTGCCTGGACAAGGCTGAAACTCCGACCGGACCGGGGCTCTGGTTTATGGATTCCTCTTCAGCAGCAGCCGAGATGGTCACCTTGTGCGCTGCAGCAGGGTTTGTGGTGCATTTCTTTCCCACAGGTCAGGGGAATATTATCGGCAACCCCATACTGCCAGTTATCAAGTTGTGTGCCAATCCCCGCACCCTGCGCACCATGAGTGAGCACTTCGATGTCGATGTATCCGGCCTGGTCCGCAGAGAAATGGATCTTGAGCAGGCTGGGGACTCTCTTTTAAACATGATGGAACGTACAGCAAACGGAAGGCTCACTGCCGCCGAAGTTCTTGGACACAGGGAGTTCATTATCACTAAGCTTTATGAAAGTGCTTAAACCTCTATCCATTGCTGCGCGATGCATTTTCTGAATCATTACCCGCTTTCAGTTTGACCTGAAATGAGTAAGAAATATGTATAAATAAAAACTATGGCAGCCTGATGTCGTCAAGGGCTGATAGATTACCTAAAAGCATTACAGTTATAACGGGGCAGCCTATGGTTGCCCCGTTATATTTTGAAAAACCTGGACACCATATCATGTCCATTCGAATAACTGATCAACAATGCCTCTTGTAAAGACCAGTAAATGTATGGAACTGATGCCTCCCCCTGGAGCTGTAGGATGTTTCAGTGTATACAGTTCGGAGTGTATAGAAGCTGTCATATCGGCAGCAGAGCTTGAGTGCCGGCCGGCAATAGTCTCCATGGACCAGAATGTAATCAAAGATACACAGCTTGATGAAATGGCCAGAGAAGCATTCCATATGGCACGGGCTTCTTCAGTGCCAATAAGTGTACATCTGAATCATGCCGAAAGCCTTGAAGGAATCAAAGTGGGCCTTGATCTGGGCTTTTCATCAGTCATGTTTGATGGTTCGAATTTAGATTTTGATGAAAACATCAGGCAGACATGCGAAGCTCGTATTATGGCCCATGCATACGGATCAGAGATAGAGGGTGAATATGGTATGTTATGTATAACTAATGAAGACTTGGAAAAAATCAATCAATTTTTAAGAAAAACTATGGTTGACTATCTTGCCTTTTCTGCTGATAAGTCAATGACTATGCAAAAGCAAAAGCAGTCTCTTTTAACTTTTAAGCAGCTTGTAAAGGAAAGTGGCGTGCCATTAGTATTGCATGGCGCAAGTAACATTGATCAAATATTGCTAAAAAAGTTTCAGGTGTCTGGCGTTAGAAAGATAAATGTGCATTCGGAAATCCTCAAAGCAATGAAAGACTATCAATATGAAATAAATATGAGTTGTCATAAAGTGTCACAGGCAATATACAAAAGTGAAATTAAAAAAATAATCAAGCAAGTTGTACAAAATAAAATCAAGCAATTCTTGCTAGACTAAAGCTCAAATTCTGCATCGAGAACGCTATATCTTAACAATGGGCGCGATATAATGAGTTATTATATTTTACCTGTATTTTTTGTGATCATCCTGGGGTATGTACTCAAGAACTGTCTTTTTAAAGAAAACAATTTTTGGGGTGTTGTACAAAAAAGTACATATTATATTTTTTTGCCAGCCTTATTATTTGAAAACATTTCTCAAATACAGGCCATGCATTATAGCTCACTGCTGATGATGTCAGCATTATTATTGTCAGTACTTATTATATCTCTCTTTTTATTTGCAATTAAGCCGTATATAAATACAAATGGCCATGGCTTTTCATCTGCTTTTCAAGGCAGCTTAAGGCAAAATGTATACATAGGTATGATGGGTGCGTCAACAATGTTGGGCGATGAGGGCCTGATGATGTCGTCCATAGCAATGCTTGGACTGGTTCCGCTACTAAACTTTTTAAGTGTGCCTACTGTTATTATCTGCTCCAATACCAAGTTCTCTAAAACAAGATCGATTTATCTGGCAATATTAAAAAATCCCTTGATTGTTGCTAGTGTGGCGGGGCTCATTATAAGTCAACATCCGGTCGTTCTACCAGATATATCTTTACAAATTTTCAGCATTCTAGGTCAAGCAGCTTTACCTTTAGGGCTATTGGCTGTTGGAGCAAGTTTGCAGCTGAGAAGTGTTAATCTTGAGCAATTTAAACTTATTGCCTTAAGCTCTACGGTAAAACTTCTCGTCTATCCCTTCTTGACTGCAATGATATGCTATGTTTTGGGTGTATCAGGCTCTGAACTCGTGGTTGCTATACTTTTTGCCAGCTTACCTACTGCTGCAGGTTCGTTTATTCTGGCTAAAGAGCTAGGTGGAGATCATTTAGCTATGTCATCAATTATAACTTTTCAAACCATTTTTTCTTTCATCACCATCCCTTTTATGTTAGCTATTCTTACATAACCAACTAACTGTGGACGAGCAAGACATTGTTAAGCTGGAATCCATACTGTCTGAAATGGATCCAGAACTGAATCTCCATGAATTATACCATCTGGACCGCCATTTCCATTCCCAGCTTTATGGATATTCAAGGCTATCCCATCTTTGCCTCGTAGTGGACAAGCTGATGGAGTCCGTAGACATTTTCCTTATCAATCGTCCTCGCGGCAGCAAGTATTTAATCCAGATGCAGGCTCAGCACAATCAGATTATTGATGCTCTCAAAAATAAGGATGAAACCATGCTCAAAAAGAGTTTGAAGCACAATATCAAGCATGGGTTGAGGCTGATCAAAAAGGCTTATGGTCCTTATATATACCGTTAGTTCGTTTAGTTTGCTCCATCTCCGCCGGATTCAAGGGCCAATGTTGTATCGTCATTGCCTTTAATCACAGAATCGTCATTTAGCGCGTAGACTCCATCGTTTCCTGAAGGAGCAAGGGTAACAGTGCCGCCATCAGCATCAACTGATGTTAGCAGCCAAAAAAAACCACCCTGAGGAATCCCCGGGGTGGTTTTTTCATGCTATGGAAAATCCGTTTTAGAAGCGGGATTCTCTTTTAGGCTTGGCAACATTGACCTTGATGGTGCGTCCGTCGAAATCTTTGCCGTTAAGTTTTTCAACGGCTTCATCGGCACCGTTTTCCATCTCCACAAAACCAAAGCCGCGAGAACGGCCGGTTTCACGGTCTTCAATTATTTTGGCTGAACTTACTTCTCCAAATTCGGCGAAAGAATCGCGGAGTTGGGTTTCGGTTGTGTTCCAGGACAAATTGCCTACGTACAAATTGGTCATAAAAAAAGCTCCTAAAAAAAGTAAAAAATAATCATCAGCCTTGGGCTTCAACATTTCAGCCTGACTACAAATGCTGATGATAAACAAAGAACATCTCTTATAGTCTTGGCGAGCGAAAGATACAAGCATTATTTTTGTTTTTTTAAAAAAGTTTTTTGCTTGTTTTGCCAGCCCAAAATATATGGAGGCTCTCCTCAATAAGAAATCAGGTCCTGAAGAGTTTTTTGCCGGCCTGGCAAGACAGGAAAAGGTGGGAGCATTACGCGTTTTTTGAAAACTGAAGATGCAGGGAGTTAGTCACAGCACCTTTAGAAGAAATAGAGTTTATTGCGGCTTGTCACGGGGCCAGTCCCCGGCTTCTTCAGTAAGCCCCAGCCGTGAGCGGCGAAGCCGCCTGCGTGTCAGGCAAGATACTTTGTATGGTTCAGACACCCACTGAATGGTTACGGGCAGATTATGTAATTCTTGTCGCAAAAACCGGCCAGGCAGCTTAATCCAACTGAATTTTGTAATCATAGAATTTTTCAGTGCAGGCTGGTGAAAAGTAACCATTCAGGGGCACTCAGTTGTAGCTCCTGGCACAAGGTCTGGGGACTGTCCCCCGCTATGTACTATCTTTGAAGGTTCACACAACTTAGTGTTTGTCATATTTTAATGGTACAGGAAAGATGTCGCGGGGACTGTCCCCAGGCCGTTGCGGCACCCCCTGAATGGTTACGGTGAAAATGTGCAGCTTCAACATGTTGAAAATTATGGCTTGCCTGACCCTTGAATCCTTGATACAAGCGGATTTATGCAGCCATGCAGCCGAGCCGGGATAGCTCAGCTGGCAGAGCAGCTGATTCGTAATCAGCAGGTCGTGGGTTCAACTCCCATTCCCGGCTCCAATAATTTCAAGGTGTTAGCTTAAGAAAGCTTGCCCTTGTATTTTGTGCAGAAGGAAAAATGGCTGTTTTTGTACGGTTCGTCCTTGGACCCCAGCAGGTGCTTGACCTGGTCGAATATTTACCCCGTAAAATTCCTGCCTGGTTGAATTTCTTCACATTCAACTGGGTCTTTTCATTTTACGGAGGCCTCCTGAACATAGTCCTTGCTTGCCTTGTGAAATGCCGTAACAAGGCCCTGTTACGCAGGATTTCACTGGGCCGCCGATAACCCCGGAATCTGTTTACCCGGTTAAACCCGGCTCTGCCGGAGACCAAAGGGCTGTTCAACCGGGTAAACTCGCAACATAATGTCCCCACCTGCCTTTTTTAAAGTGAAAAATAATGATATCGGGAACTTGCTGGTCTCAGAGGCCTGGCCCTTTTATTTTTGAACAGGTATACTAATCAACTGGATAAACTTTATACGTGGACTCTCGCAGCAAATAAGCCTTGCCAAACAAAGCTTGACTTTTACAGTGCTCAACTAACCATGATAAACGCGAAAGTATAGCGTGTCTATTTGGTTGTCTAAGAGCAATAACTACTATACCATAATGCTCCGGAAACAAGTGAGGAATGGTGTGAAAAAAGTCTCTGTCAGTCGTTAAAAACGTTGCTTTTTTTTCTTGCGCAAGTCTAAAATTTGTAAGTCATCTATACCTTCATTTGAACTGCCCCGAATATCAGACACAGTATGCCCTTTCGAAACCAAGTACCTTTCTGCACTTTTAGGAAAGTTCTCATCAAGAAAAAAATTCATAGTACCTTTTCTTCGTAAGGCAGTTCTTCAAAACGTGATAACTGACCTCCAAATTTTATTGCTGCAAAGATATCTTCACGGGTTATATTTGGATAATCCTTCAATATTTCTTCGTAAGCGTCCATTTAACCCCATCTTTTTTTCTCCGCCTGATGTGCTAATGGTCTCCCAAATACCAAGGAGGGGCCGTTATGCAAACCAAGTCACAGAAGTACACGCCTGAGGAGCGGGCCGGATTCTGGTCCGCGCATATCAACAAGTGGAGGCAGGGCAGCCTGACCAAAGCCGAATACTGCCGCAGGGCAGAACTGTCCAAGCATGCCTTCTATTACTGGTGCAAAAAGCTTGGGCACACCAATTCCAGGAAAACCCAGGAGGAAAATGCCATCGTGCCGGTGCCCCTGAAGGTTGTCCAGGAGAAAACCCATACGCCTCTGCGCCTGATGGTCAATAGTTACCAAGTGGATATCCCGGGTGATTTCCAGCAGGAAGTACTGGCCAAGCTTGTCCGTACTCTGGAGGAGATCACGTGATCGCGGTAAGTCAGGCCAAGGTGTATCTGGTCACCGGACATACCGACATGCGCAAGGCCATAGACGGGTTGTCCATCATGGTCCAGGCTCAGCTGGAGCATGACCCCTTTTCCGGTCATCTGTTTGTCTTCTGCAACAGGCAGCGAACCATCATCAAGATCCTGTACTGGGACACAAACGGTTTTTGCCTGTGGCAAAAGCGCCTGGAGAAGCAAAGCTTCAAGTGGCCTGCATCAAAGCAGGAAGTTATGGAGCTTGATGCGAGGCAGCTTGTTTGGCTTTTAGACGGTCTGGACCCTGTGCAGGTCAGGGGGCACAAAGAGTTAAAATTTTCCACATTATTTTAGATTTTTTTTGCAAAAAAAGCTTGCAATTCCAAATGGTTGTGTGTATATGAATACTCAGTTATGGACATCAACAACTTGCCAGATGATAAGGATGCGCTCAAAGATATCGTTGCTGACTACCACCAGCAACTTATCTACCTGCAGGAGAAACTGAACTTCCTGCAAAAAGCCATCTATGGGTCCAAATCCGATAAAAAACCCAAATGCGGCTCCAAAGAGACCTGGCCCATGATGCCTGGCCTTGTTGAGATGGAAACCGAGGTGGAAACGCCCCAGGAAAAAACCATCACCATACCTGAACATTCCCGTAAGAAACGTGGCCGCAAGCCCATCCCCAAGGATCTTCCCAGAAAGGATATAATCCATGACCTCTCTGGGGAGGAAAAGATATGCCCCTGCGGAGTCGAGCTAAGCCCGATAGGTCAGGAAGTAAGCGAAAAACTGGATTATATCCCTGCCAGGCTGATTGTTAATCGCTACATCCGTCTCAAATACGCCTGCAAAAACTGCGAGGGAGCCGAAGATGATCAGGGTGCAGTCAAAATAGCTCCCATGCCGGAACAGCTGATCCCCCAGGGCATAGTGACTCCAGGTCTTATGGCTCATATCATCACAGCCAAGTTTGTGGACGGCCTACCCTTTTATCGCCAGTGCAAGCAGCTTTTAAGGCTGGGCATTGATATCTCCCGTTCCACCATGGTCTCCTGGGCCATGCATGCGGCCAGGGTCTGCGAGCCTTTCCTGGATCTGTTCAAAAAGGAGATCATGCTCGGATTCCAGGTGGGCATAGACGAGACCCCGGTACAGGTACTTGATGAACCGGGCCGGTCCAACACTTCCAAGTCATATATGTGGGTTTTCCTTGGCGGCCATCCTGAAAATCCCACTGTCCTTTATGATTATCATCCCACGCGAAGCGGTCTGGCCCTGGATTTCCTCCAGGACTATCAAGGTTATATTCAAAGTGACGGCTATGCAGTCTACAACGACCTGGGCGACAAGCCGGGCATATTCCATGTAGGATGCCTGGCCCATGTCCGGCGCAAGTTTATGGATGTGGTCAAACTCTCCAAGAAACAAAAGCACAAGGGCGGAACCGCCCAGGAAATCCTGAACCTTATCGCCAAGCTATATATCCTGGAACAGTCCTTTGAAACCAGAAAGCTAAAGCCCGACCGGATACAGGAAGAACGTCAGGAAAAAAGTATACCCATACTAAACCAGATAAAAACTCTGCTGGACGAAAGAAGTAAAACCACCCCGGACAAAAGCAAACTGGGCACGGCCATAAATTATGCCCTGAACCAGTGGGACAGAGTGGTGCGCTATACACTGGATGGCCGGCTGCGGCCTGACAATAATCTGGTGGAAAACGCCATCAGACCCTTCGCCCTGGGACGCAAGAACTGGCTTTTTGCCGGACATCCCAATGGAGCCAAGGCAGGCGCTATGTACTTCTCCCTGGTGGAGACAGCCAAAAAGAACGGCCTGGAGCCTTACGCATACTTACGCCACCTGTTTGAAAACTTGCCCCTGGCCAAGACCGAGCAGGATCTGAAGGCCCTTATGCCTCAGTACATAGATCCGGAAGTCCTGCCTTCCCCCACTGCCTGCTGATCCCAACCATCATACCCCTGGCCTGCTGCATATCCAGTGGGCCAGGGAATACTACCAACGATACCCGCCCATGGATAGGTGTACCCGTTTGGACGCTTACATTTCTTCTATACTATCTCCAGACCCTAATGCACCTAAAATGTTAGCAACTAAAACTCTTGTACCTTTTATTACAGGCTTCCCATGGCAGATGTTAGCATCAATAGTTATTCTTTCATTCATAAAAAAACCTTGTTTGTTCAATTTAGCTTTCCGCAATTGAATGTTTCTGCAAAAAATCAGTTTTGCAGGGCAAATTAAAAATACTGGCTGTTGGGGATGGTTCTTTTTGTCAGGCAAACTGGTTTACACTTTTTCAAACCCCAATATTAATTTTTACCTGAGATTTCTTGTCTGGTGGCCACCGGGAGCATCAGCATGAAATATCTGGTATTGCCGAATTGTAAACATGTTTTGAACCATCCCAAGCAGACTTATGGCATTTTTCCGGTCAGCCATCACGCGCTTGAATATCTTGTCGTGTGGTCCATGGATAACATGCATAGGTATTAATATAGTTAGGTTTTAGGGGACAGGCAAGGGAAAAATGAAAGGGCAAGACTACGAACCACCCAGCCTCTTCATAGAATATATCCCACATCCACACCCCCTGCGGGTAACCATTCAGGGGGCAGGTACCGGCCAGGGGGACAATCACGCGTCTTCGCGTGACATAAATCTTAGTTTGTACTGACCTCTGACGTCTGCCACGCGTCCTGCCAAGCGCTTCGCGTGGTTCGCGTGACAAAAATGACCTTTTGCAGTCACATCTTTAAGGTCTGTTGTTGACATTTACTCAATGTATTGAGTAAAAAAGAACGATATATTGAGTAAATGGCAAAAATTATGCAACTTCCCGAATTCAAAAGACAAAAAGTTTACACCCTTGGTCAGAGGCTCCAGGAACAGCAGCCTTTCATTCAGGTAGTCCTTGGGCCCAGACAGGTGGGAAAGACTACAGCTGTTCTTCAGGTTAAGGAAAGCTGGGGCAGGGCCTCAATATACGAATCAGCAGACTCTCCGGCTCCACCCTTTTGACACCCTCCTTGCTGCCCGGCTGATTTCAGGAAAAACAGTCATAATCCTCTTGCGGTCCCTGATGTAATGTGATACGAAATATACTACTGCTGATTTTTTTGTGGATATTAAGTAGTTAAAGACCAGGAGCAGGCTGTGAGGTCAACCAGTTAATTGTTCGGCATGCTGATGTCTGGTTGCCTGGGACGTAACACTGAGCATTCAGTCACACTTGGGGACAGTCCTGCGGTAACTCTTCAGGGGGGAGATATGCCAATTTGCCTGTCTGCCATGTGGGCAATGCCCCCGCACATATCCTTAAAACTATTTGCTGCCTGCGCACACAAAGCCTGAAGAAACTATAACGAATACCTCAAGACTGTGTTTAAAGATATGGGCGGGGCATGCTTCTGGGGATCTTTTATTCTTCAAAACCGTGTGTGCGGAGCACCTGTGTGAAGCCTGAAGGCTTCCCGTGCCTAAGAAGATTTTTTGGCACCCCAGTTAAATGCCCTGCGGGCTAGCTCATTGAGCTATTCAATCACGCCAGAGGCGTGACAGGCGGGCAACTTCGTTGCACACCCCGGTGAAACCCGCTGCGCTGACCCAGCACTCACTTTTCCATTTGTTTGCTTGTGATGAAACCGAAATTATTAAAGTGAGTGCTGGGTGTTTCACGGGGCGAGCGGGCGGCTCTGCCGCTCACGGTTGGGGAGTACGCCTCAAGTCTATTCCCGGTGGCGATTGCTGGCACCCCTTGAATGGTTACGTCCTGCGTATGTCGTTTTGGATCCATGATCCCCGGCTTTTTGCTCCCCTGTTTTGAGCCGTGTATTTTTTCAGCCTTCTGCTTTACTTCATGGAGTCAGTCATGTGTCCGGCAAAGCACTTCCCGAAAGAGAAATACTCTTCGCCTTCAACCGCTTCCCTGGATTACCAGGACATGCTGATGCATGCCCCTCTGGGCTGTTTTCAGTCCACCCCTGAAGGAAAATTTATCTTTGTCAATCATGCCATGGCATCCATCCATGGTTATGATTCCGCCGAAAGCATGCTGGAGTCTGTAACTGATATTGCTTCCCAGATTTATGCGGAACCGGCGGACCGGGGGCGGATCACGCGTCTGCTGGAAGTGCATGGAGAGGTGGTCAACCATGAGTGCAGAATAATCCGCCGGGATGGATATGAAATATGGGTTTCTTTAAATATCAGGGCGGTAACCGGCAGCGATGGGCTGATTTCCTGCTGGCACGGGTTTGTTTCAGACATAACCCGGCGCAAACAAAGCCAAGAGATGCAGAAAAAGCATCATGAAAAGCTTGATTCCTTTCTCAGGGATATCCCGGCCATGATCTGCTGCTTCAACCCGCAAGGGGTCATCACCTATATCAACCAGCAGTACTGCGACTACTTCGGCATGCCCCAGGAAGAGCTTCTGGGGTCGATTTTTCTGGACCTGATACCCGGGAAGGACAAAGAAATTTCCCAACAGAACTTTACCTCTCTGACCACGGAACATCCAGTCAAAACTGTAGAGCACAGGGTGCAACTGCCTGACGGGACCATCCGCTGGCACAGGTGGATTGACAGGGCCGTCTTTGATGAGGCCGGGACTCCTGAATATTATCAGTCTGTAGGGCTGGATATAACTGAAATCAAGACCCAGCAGTTGAAACTGGAGTCGATCTTTGAGGCCTGCAAAGATATTTCTTTTGTAATCGCAGAATCCTGTCCCGAAGGGGATCTGCGCATTACGGACTTCAGCCCGGGCGCAGAAAGTGTTCATGGTTATCAAAAGCAGGAGGTCGTGGGTCAATCAGTGGCCATGCTGCACTCCAGGGAGGATCTGGAAAAGTTTCCGGAGATATATACCAGCATCAGGCAGGGCAGGGTGTGGAGAGGCAGCATGTTTATGCAGCGCAAAAACGGGCAGGTATTTCCAGCGCTGTTTACTGTCTACCCCCTGGAAATAGAGGACAGGCTGTCCGCTCTCGGGGTTGCTGTGGATATATCCGAACTGGAAGAGGTAAGAAGGGCCCTGCAGAAGGCCAAGGAGGCTGCGGAGGCGGCCAGTCAGGCCAAAAGCACCTTTCTGGCCAACATGAGCCACGGAATCCGTACTCCCATGAATATCATCATGGGCTTTGCCCGGATCATGGAAAGGGATTTCAGTCTTTCCAGGCAGCATTTGCGCCAGGTGCAGACAATTTCCCGCAATGCGGACAACCTGTTGCGGATCCTGAACGATATCCTGGACATGTCCAGTATCGAGGCCGGGCAGGTGCGGCAGCATGCAGAGGATTTTGACCTGCATCACTTTTTTGAACAGCTCATGGGCATGCTTCTTTCCCGGGCGGACTCCAGGGGTCTTGAACTTTCTTTTGAACGTGCCGGTTACATCCCCCGGTATGTTCACGGGGACCAGGGCATGCTGCGCCAGATACTCATAAACCTCCTGGACAATGCTTTAAAATTTACTTCCAGGGGCTGGGTAAAGTGCAGTATCAAAAACATACAGGCCCGAAGCGCTGCAGATGACAGTCCGGATGTTTTCAAACTGGAATTCCGGGTGGAAGATACCGGCCCGGGCATATCTTCAGATGAACAGGAAAATCTCTTTGAACCATTTTACCAGACCGTTGCCGGAACCCAGGAAGGCGGTACCGGACTGGGGCTGGCCATCAGCCTCAGGTATTCCCGGATTATGGGCGGGGATCTCTGGTATGAAAACCGTCAAGGCGGGGGCAGTTGTTTCTGCCTGCACGTACCGCTGCTGCCCGCTTGCAGGCCATGCCGGGATGTCCAGGAGGTGCCGCTGCGCATGGTTTCCGGACTGGCCCAGGGCAGCTCTCCTGTGCGTGTGCTGGTGGTTGATGACAAGCAGGACAACAGGTCCATGCTGCTGGCCCTGTTGAAGCCCCTGGGTTTCCAGGTCCGGGAGGCGGCAGAGGGTGCAGAGGCTCTGCAGGTGTTTGAGCACTGGCTGCCTCATGCGGTCTTAATGGATATGCGCATGCCAGTTATGGACGGCTACGAAACCACCAGGCGCATCCGCCTGATGCAGGGCGGGGAGAAGGTGTGCATTGTAGCGGTTACAGCCAGTGTAGCGCATGAACATATAAATGATATCCTGGCCCAGGGTGTGGATTATTACCTGGGCAAACCTTTCAAGCCGGATGAGCTCCTGGATATCCTTAAAGAAGCCCTGGGGTTGAGCTATACTTATTCCGATATGCCTTAGCACCAACTGGTTCTGGCCTTTTTCCCGGCAGATACTTTCATTCTCCTGATACGTCTGGCAAAGGTGTTCATGATTCCGGCTATCCTGGTACCCTCCACCGAGGATAGCCAGCCGAGCATGAGCCTGTCAGGGTTTATTCTGTTGTGCTTTAGATAAGCCCGGATATTCCCCGTCTGGTTGACTATATGCATTTCCCCGTGCCTGTACCTGCATTCGCCGGGGGGACAGCCAAGGATCATGATCCCGTCGATTCCCTGCTGCAGGCTTTCCAGGATAATCTCCCGGCTTAAGTCTCCGATGCAGTTCACTTTGATTATGATCACGCAGGGGCTGCTCTGCTGCTTCAGGGCACCTGCCGTGTCCGCTGCCATGTAAGGCCCCCTGCTGCAGCAGAACGCGATTACCAGGGGTATTTTGCTGGAAGGTTCGTTTTTGCAGATGTGCAGCATGGACAAAACCTGCGACCTGATCCTGTCCATCTTGGACTCATCTATTGCCACACCGTTTCCGGGGCATGCTGAGACGCAGGCTCCACATCCCTCGCATAATTCTTCATCTATCCATATCCCCGGGTCTGGTCCGGGCTTTTCTCCTGAACAGGCCGAATACTTTATGGCTGCGTATGGACACCTGTCGATGCATATGCCGCAACCGTCGCATCCGGCAGTGAGGTAGGCACTGCTGGACTCAAGGGGCAGCTGTTTTTTGAAAAGTATATTTCTTACTCCGGACACCGCAGCCCTGGCCTGGACCAGGCTTTCTTCCATGGGGCCGGGTTGCAGGCAGAGCCCGGCGGCAAATATTCCTTCTCTGTCCAGGGAGCATGGATGCAGAAAATAGTGCCTGTCCTGCAGGAAAAGGTCAGAATCAAGGGAGCAGTTAAAGATTGCAGCAAGCCTTGTTGTTTCCGGATCAGGGACTATTCCGGTGGCCAGGACCAGGTGCCTGGTATTGATTCCAACAGGTTTTTTCAGGACGTGGTCCAGTATCTTGATGTTCAGGCCTTGCGGTGTCTGCTGAACCAGGGGACTGTTGTCCCTGGTGTATTTAATAAAAATCACGCCTTCCTGGCGGGCCTGTTCATACAAAAGCTCCTTGTCCCCGCATGTATTCATCTGTCTGTTTATAACGTAAACCTGAATTCCCGGGTTGATTTCCTTCAGTTTAAGGGCGGTTTTGAGAGTGCGTGTGCAGCAGGTCCGGCTGCAATAGGTCCGGTTTGTTTCCCGGGAGCCCACACACTGGATAAATACCACGGATGCAGCCTTTTTGAATGTATTTTCCCCGGTCTGCATTAGACTGCAGAATTCATCCTGGGTAAAGACCCCTTCTGCCTTTGCATACAGGTATTCCAGGGGTTTTGCTTCCATGGCTCCGGTACACAGAACAGCTGCACCGTACCGGATTGTCTCTGTAGACCTGATGCCGTTATTGCGCATGCTCTGGATGTTGCTGATAAAATTGCCTGTGGAGCCTTTGCAGGAAACAACCCGGGAATTGAAAAACGTGATTATCAGCGGGTGCTGCTGCACCCTGGCAACAGTCTCCTCAACCAGATTTCTGGAACTTTCTGCAGCACAGACAGAGCTTGTGTCCCGGGCATGGCCTCCAAGTCCTGCGCTTCTTTCCACCAGGAAACATTGAGTCCCCTGGTCTGCAAGGGAAAGGGCCGTAGTCATTCCTGTCAGTCCCCCGCCCACCACCAGGGCTCTGGGGATGATTTTTCTGAACCTTACTTTCAGGATCTTCTTGATTACCGCCTTGGCTACGGCGGAGCTTACCTGAAGCCTGGCCTTGGCTGTGGCCAGGGCAGGATTGTACTGGTGCATCCAGCTGTTCTGGTTGCGGATATTGGCCATTTCCAGCAGGTTGGGGTTCAGCCCGGCTTTTTTCAGGGTATCCTGGTACAGGGACTGATGGGTTACAGGGGTGCAGGCTGCAACCACCACCCTGTTGAGATTTTCCTGGATTATCCGGCTGGAGATGATGTCCTGGATAAACTGGGGGCAGGTAAACTTATTGGTTTCAGCCAGGACCACTCCAGGAAGCCCTGAGGCGAATTCTTTAAGGGCATTGATGTCGATGATGTCGGAAATGTTGCCGCCGCAGGCACAGATAAAGACCCCGATTCTGGGCTGCTGCATAGAGACGTCTTTTTCAGGGGGCCATTCTTTTTTGCAGGTCAGAGTAAACCTGGAGCGAGTGAGTCTTTCGGTGGCTGCAACTGCTGCCCCGGAGCCGTGGGTTATGCTGTGGCGTATGTCTCCTGGGGAGGCCAGGCTGCCGGCCAGGTATACCCCTTTTCTGCTGCTTTCAAAGGGGGTGGTACTGGAGATGGGGCCAATGCTGTCATTGCCACTGATGGTTATGCCCGGGGCCAGGACCTGCTGCAGGCTGTCCCGCCCCGCATGCATGCCCACGGAAAGCACTGCCAGGTCAAAGAATTTGGTTATCAGCTTCGAGTCGTCATGGACATAAGTAATCCGGACTCCTTTTCCATCCTTGCCGGGCAGTATACTGTGGGGCTGGCTGCAAATAAAGCGCACCCCCATTGCTCTGCCCCTGTCCAGCAGTTTTTCCTGCCCTTTTCCGCAAAATCTTATCTCGTTGTAAAAAACAGTTGTGTCCGGGATTTTTTCCCCGATATGCCGGCCCATGCTGGATGCCTGTTTAACTGCGTGCATACAGCAAATGCTGGAGCAGGTCCTGTGGGCGGGATGCTTCAGGCTCCTGGAAAGCACGCACTGGATCCAGGCTGTCTTTGCAGGCCGGGTGTTGTCCGACGGCCTTTTAAGTATGCCATGGCCCGGTCCCGTAATCGAGGTCAGACGTTCATATTCCAGGCTGGTTATTACATCTGGGCAGGATTTGTAGCTGTAGAGGTCATGCAGGTCTTGACTTTTTTGCATATTCATCCCGGTGGCCATGATCACAGAACCTGCCTGTAGTACCAGTGTCTTTTCCGGTTC
Organism: Desulfonatronospira thiodismutans ASO3-1; assembly: GCF_000174435.1. Taxonomy (NCBI): domain Bacteria; kingdom Pseudomonadati; phylum Thermodesulfobacteriota; class Desulfovibrionia; order Desulfovibrionales; family Desulfonatronovibrionaceae; genus Desulfonatronospira; species Desulfonatronospira thiodismutans. The sequence continues at coordinate 1,343,785 of NZ_ACJN02000001.1, read as the reverse complement.
GTTGAAATCAATGGCCCCGGCGGGGCAGATCTTTTCGCATATGCCGCATATTCCCCGGGTCAGGCGCAGGCAGTGCTTTTGGTCTATGACATAAGTGGAAGGAATGGACTGCCTGTAATATATGTAGGCGCATTTCCGAGTTTTAAGTTCCAGGTTGAATTCATCCGGGACTGCCTTGAGACAGGCCTCTGTACACCAGTTGCAGGCTATGCACTTTGCAGGATCGATGAAGGCCGGGGATTTTCTGATATGGACCTGCATATTCCCTTCCTGGCCTTCCACGCAGAGGACCCGGCTCCGGGTGTGGATCTCAATGTTTGCATGCCTGGAGCAGGCAATGAGGCGGGTGGTGAGAAGACATGGAGAGCAGTCGCTGGTGGGGGCAATGGAGTCTAACTGGGCCATGATTCCGCCCAGACCAGGGCTTTTCTCCACAAGGTAGGTGTAGAAGCCGGAGTCAGCAAGATCCAGGGCGGCCTGGATTCCGGCAATCCCGCCGCCTATTACGGCAACCGCCCCTGTCTTTTGCTGCATAATTTATATGTTTTCCGGTGGCGCACCCGCCAGGTATTTTTTCAGGCTTTTTATCAGGCCACTGTTGCCGGAGCAGTTCTGCTGCGGCTTTGGGGAATTTGACCTTTCTTTTGACGGCATTTTTCCAGAACGACTTCCAGGCAGCTGTTTAAGGCATGCTGTTCAGGCCTTTGCTTTGCCGGCTGTAACTTTTGCTTTTGTTTTTGAAGATATTTGAGTCTTTCGAGCATTTCCTGGTATCCGTGGGCCGTGGTCTCAGGGTTTTCCAGGCGGCGGTACTGCAGGTGCTGCATGCGGCTTTTCAGGTCCTGGATCTCGGCATCAAGGGCCGATCTTTGATCCTGTGTATCCGGGTCCTGCATTCCCAGTCTTTCCAGGCTGTTTCTTTCGGCATACCGCAATATTTCCATTCCCAGAGGGCTTCTGGTCAAAACCGTTGTCCAGCCGTCGTCCGAGCCCACACCGCCGAAGGAGAGGTCGGCCAGTTCGGCGCTGTAATCGTGGCAGTAATTACATGCCCGTCTTTTGATGAAATCCAGCTCATCCAGGGGAAGGGCATGTATGGAGCCGTCCTGCATATAGATGTACACCTTGTCGGTAACATTGATTTTTTGCACATCTTTCCAGCTGAATTCTCCGGTCTTTTCCAATCGTTTCCTGGAGTTGTCGTCAAATTCGAAATTGCCTGTACAGAAAAGACCCAGGACACAGTAGATTGCATCAGCCGGGACAACTCCCAGGGCCTGCATTTTTCTGAGTGTCCTTACCTGGCATGGTGTTCCGACAAAGGCTATGCTTCTGAATCCTTGAGTTTTGACATCGCCTAAGGCCTGCACAGACGGCGAGTAGGTGGAGTACTGCGTACCATAGTGGTACGTGCCGTGAGAAACATCAAAATAGGAGCCGCAGCATTCCAGTATCTGCTCACTGGTACGGGCCAGCATGGGTTCCCTGTTGAACAGGCCTTTGTTTCTGCTGACCACGGCCCCGTCTATGCGGCCTGATTCCATGAGATGCAGAAGAATTGCAGTCACGGCTCCGCCATCGGTTGCTCTGTCCAGGACCTGTCTGTCTCTGGCCCGAAGGATGCTTGAGGATATAATTTTGCCTGCCGGCTCCTCCCAGTTTGCAAGACTGTTTATTTCTACGTCCAGTTCTTCTACTTCAGGGCAGAGCATGTAACATATTCCGCATTCCAGGCAACTGTTCTGGTCCTTGTAGCGCGGCAAACCGTCCTCTCCAATCTCCAGTGCACCATAATTGATGGCGGTACAGAAAGTGACACATCCACCGCACATATGGCAGCGATCATTCTGATGGACTTCTTCAACCAGGGTTTGAAATGAACTCATATTCGCCTCCTTTGTGGCAAATTCAAGGTGTTGAGCAGTTGAGCGCATAGACAAGGTCATTGTAACCATTCAGGGGGGCTTGTGCCAGTAATCAACATCGAGGACCCCCCTGAGTGGTTACAGGTCATTATCCGGGGCTCAGTGGTTTTCTTAAGCCCGCTGTCTGGGAACAGCCCCGCACTTTACAGTTTTCTGCTTACCATTTGCATAATAAAAGGGGGTGCGGGGAGGGGGTATTTTAATTCCCTTAAGCGGGCTCAAGGAAACCACGAGCCAGATGTTCCACCGGCCGGTTTAAGGTTACTATAACAAGTTGTGTGCCTGCATCACACAAAGTCTTTAAAAACAATTGGTTATAGATTTTTAAAAGGAAGTTGAAGCTCTGGTTAGACATCTGGGGGATGTTTTTGTCTTGCCTTGCAAGACGCGGCAGCTTTTAAGGAGGGGCCAGGCCGTGTCGTGATCATATAATGACAAGCTTGTGTGACAGCAAGGGGCTTAAATAGTTTAAATAAGGCGGGCATTGCCCGCAACCCAATAAAGAAAAGAGCTATTTGACAGGATTAACAGGATTAAGAGATGGATTAAGAGAAAAGTCATTTTGTCCTGGCCGGTAGCCAGGCCAAAAGGTTATCACTCCAGCACTCACTTTTTTCCGGCACTCATGAATGCCAGAAGAAAGTGAGTGCTGGATGACTAATGCAATCTGCGGCTTCCGGCTTGCCCTGTGAAATTCCGAAGGACAGCGCAGCTGATTTCACCGGGGCCGCTGATTGCTTATCCTGTCAATCCTGTTAATCCTGTCTAAGGCCTGCCACGCGCTTCGCGTGGTTATTGTTTTTTGTGACATGGTCTCAGGAGTAAGTCGAAAAATTGCCGTCAAACAGAAAGGAGCTATATCTTGCGGTGTTTCACAGGTGAAAGGCCGTATTTTTTGAGCATGGCGTAGAGCCTGGGCCTGGACAACCCTGAAAGACGGCAGGCGGTGGGCATATCTTTACCGGATGCCTGCAGAAGCTCTTCAAGGTATTTTTTTTCAATGCGGGCTATGGCCTGCTCCCGGTACTCTTTAATCTTTGGGAATTCTTCGTCGCGTGCAGGTTCTTGACTCTCGGTGCAGGCCTGCATCATGTCTTTTTCCATGACCTGCTGCTTGCAGAAAACTTTCAGGGGCAGGGGCAGATGCTCCGGCTGAATAACAGGTTCATGGCGGGCCGTGATGGCCATATGCTCCAGGGTGTTTATAAGCTCGCGAACATTGCCCGGCCAGCTGTAACCTGCGAAAGCATCTATAACCTCCGGGGAAGGCTGCTTGTTTTCCAGGCCGTGTTTTTTGCAGATCCTGTCCAGAAAATAGTACATGAGCTCCAGCACGTCTTCCTCTCTTGAGTTGAGTGGAGGCAGGGTCAAGGCAAAACTGTGAAGACGAAACAGGAGGTCCCGGCGAAAAGTCCCTTCAGCGCACATGCGGTCCAGATCCTTGTTTGTGGCTGCAACCAGTCTGAAATCACAGAAAATCTCCGTAGCTGAGCCTACCGGTCTGAAGCGGCGTTCCTGAAGAACCCGCAGGAAAAGTTTCTGTGTATTAAGAGAGAGTTCTCCTATTTCATCGAGAAAGAGGCTTCCGCCGTGAGCCTGCCTTATAAGCCCGGTATGTTTTTTGTCTGCAGTGGTAAAAGCCCCTTTCTCATGTCCGAACAGGGTGCTTTCCACAAGGTTTTCAGGCAGGGCGGCGCAGTCTATGATAATGAATGGCTTGTGACTTCTGGGGCTGTTCAGGTGTACGGCCCTGGAGAAGAGCTCTTTTCCCGTTCCGGTCTCACCATAGATGAGCACGTTGGAGTTGCTGCGGGCGAATGATGCAAGGGTGGTCAGGCAGGAGTTTATGCTTCGGGACGAACCAATGATTCCACACCGTTTGAAATCGCCATAATTTATCGCTGAAAGGGTGCTGGAAGCTTCCAGAGCTCGCCCGACTGACTCGCGCAGTCTTTTCCAGAATACCGGTTTCTGAAAGTAATCCCATGCTCCCAGGGTGATGGCTGTCTCAATGAGATCTGAGTCATGTTCGTCTGTAACTACAATGACAGCCGGCCTGTGGAGCTGCTCCATGTTTTTTTTGAAAAAGTTCAACTGGTTTTCTTGGGACAGGTGGAGGTCCATGATGATTGCCTCGCATTTTTCCAGCAAGTCAATTCTCAAATCCTGAAAATCATCTGCAGCATGACAGCTGCCCAGAGACCGCATTTCCCGGACCGCTTCCCTGTAGAAAGTTCTGTCCCGGGAAAAAATGAAGATTCTGGGGGATTTTTTCAAGCCGGTTCTCCTGGTCATGCTGGACAGAAGTGACTTCCGGGTGCCTTACTGCAAACGCCTGCAGAAATCATTTTTGTCAGTTGACATAAAGCGGATAATTAAAAGAGTCGTGCGGTACAGTTTCCGGCCTGTCTCCCTGAATGCCTGTATGCTGCGGAATTATTTGGCTTTGCAGTGGGGAGCAGTAAAGTATCATCCAGCAAGACTTATTTTAACCTTTACCAGCAAAAGTCTTGCTTTACAATATTTTTTACAGGTAAAGTTTAGGCATTTCCTGATTCTGCGGTTCGAAGACAAGACGCGACTGCATAAAATCCTTTTTAGAGATATAAGTGAATTTGAAAACCTTGTGCCAGGGCTTGAAAGGCGGTTTGAATTATGCAAGGCTTGATGTTCAGCATCTCACCCTGGTATGTTTCGGATCAAGCCTTTGAACAAGAAAAATAAGGAAATGATCATTTAGAACGAACCACCCCCGGCCCCTCCTTAACCAAGGAGGGGAGTGGACCGTGCCGGTCTCATAAAATGACAAATTGTTGTGACAGCAACATGCTGAAGTAAATGAACTTGAATTGTAGGCGCTTAGCACAAATTTCAAGCAAACATGTTGGTAACTTTGTAACTGTTCAGCACATTTTGTGTGTACTCTTGTTCTGGTAGTCGGTGTCGGGGTCGGTATCGGTATCGGGGTCGGTAGAAAACCGAAAACCAGCTTGCTGGTCTCAGAGGCCTGGCCCTTTTATTTTTGAACAGGTATACTAATCAACTGGATAAACTTTATACGTGGACTCTCGCAGCAAATAAGCCTTGCCAAACAAAGCTTGACTTTTACAGTGCTCAACTAACCATGATAAACGCGAAAGTATAGCGTGTCTATTTGGTTGTCTAAGAGCAATAACTACTATACCATAATGCTCCGGAAACAAGTGAGGAATGGTGTGAAAAAAGTCTCTGTCAGTCGTTAAAAACGTTGCTTTTTTTTCTTGCGCAAGTCTAAAAATTTGTAAGTCATCTATACCTTCATTTGAACTGCCCCGAATATCAGACACAGTATGCCCTTTCGAAACCAAGTACCTTTCTGCACTTTTAGGAAAGTTCTCATCAAGAAAAAAATTCATAGTACCTTTTCTTCGTAAGGCAGTTCTTCAAAACGTGATAACTGACCTCCAAATTTTATTGCTGCAAAGATATCTTCACGGGTTATATTTGGATAATCATTCAATATTTCTTCTATACTATCTCCAGACCCTAATGCACTTAAAATGTTAGCAACTAAAACTCTTGTACCTTTTATTACAGGCTTTCCATGGCAGATATTAGCATCAATAGTTATTCTTTCATTCATAAAAAAACCTCGTTTGTTCAATTTAGCTTTCCGCAATTGAATGTTTCTGCAAAAAATCAGTTTTGCAGGGCAAGTTAAAAATACTGGCTGTTGGGGATGGTTCTTTTTGTCAGGCAAGCTGGCTTACACTTTTTCAAAACCCAAATATTAATTTTTCCCTGAGATTTCTTGTCTGGTGGCCACCGGGAGCATCAGCATGAAATATCTGGTATTGCCGAATTGTAAACATGTTTTGAACCATCCCAAGCAGACTTATGGCATTTTTCCGGTCAGCCATCACGCGCTTGAATATCTTGTCGTGTGGTCCATGGATAACATGCATAGGTATTAATATAGTTAGGTTTTAGGGGACAGGCAAGGGAAAAATGAAAGGGCAAGACTACGAACCACCCAGCCTCTTCATAGAATATATCCCACATCCACACCCCCTGCGGGTAACCATTCAGGGGGCAGGTACCGGCCAGGGGGACAATCACGCGTCTTCGCGTGACATAAATCTTAGTTTGTACTGACCTCTGACGTCTGCCACGCGTCCTGCCAAGCGCTTCGCGTGGTTCGCGTGACAAAAATGACCTTTTGCAGTCACATCTTTAAGGTCTGTTGTTGACATTTACTCAATGTATTGAGTAAAAAAGAACGATATATTGAGTAAATGGCAAAAATTATGCAACTTCCCGAATTCAAAAGACAAAAAGTTTACACCCTTGGTCAGAGGCTCCAGGAACAGCAGCCTTTCATTCAGGTAGTCCTTGGGCCCAGACAGGTGGGAAAGACTACAGCTGTTCTTCAGGTTAAGGAAAGCTGGGGCAGGGCCTCAATATACGAATCCGCAGACTCTCCGGCTCCACCAGGTACAGACTGGATTGAACAGGCCTGGCAGGCGGCGGAATTCAAGACTGCCGCAGAAGGTCCTGTACTGCTGATCCTGGATGAAATCCAGAAGGTTCAGGGCTGGGCTGAGTGTATCAAGGCGTTATGGGAGCAGAGAAACAGCCTGAATCAGATTCGCCTGGTTCTTTGCGGATCATCATCTTTGCAGATTCAAGGCGGGTTGACTGAAAGCCTTGCCGGACGGTTTGAATTAATACGCATGTCCCATTGGTCTTTTGTGGAAATGGAGAAATGTTTTCAGTGGGACCTGGATACTTATCTTTATTACGGCGGGTATCCCGGCGCAGCCCGGCTCAGGGATGACTGGACAAGGTGGGCTGATTATGTCCAGCAGTCGCTGGTGGAAACCGCCATCGGCAAAGATATCCTGCTGATGCACCGGGTTCAGAAACCAGCTCTGCTTCGCCGGCTTTATGCTCTAAGCTGCGATTATGCAGGACAGATCATATCTTATCAGAAACTTCTGGGACAGCTTCAGGATGCGGGCAATACAACTACGCTGGCTCATTACCAGCATCTTCTTGAAGGAGCCTACCTGGTCCAGGGACTGCAAAAATGGCACGGAACAAAAATCCGTACCAGATCATCCAGTCCCAAATGGCAGCCGAGAAACACTGCCCTGGTCACTTCCCAGTCCGGGCTGGCACCTGCTGATTGGCGTGCAGAAGCCAAGATGTGGGGTCGCCTGGTTGAAATCGCAGTGGGCGCTTACCTCGTGAACCAGGGAGAGGAAGAAGGTGTGGAGGTATATTACTGGCGGGAGAAAAACAGGGAAGTGGACTTTGTACTCAAAAAAGGAAACAGGCTTGCGGCAATCGAAGTAAAAAGCGGACAATTTTCTAAAGCTCACTCAGGAGTTGGTGCATTCCAGAAGCACTGGCCGGATTCAAAGATCTGGATAATCGGTAGAGGTGGCTTGCCGCTTGTCGATTTTATGAAAGCCGGCCTGGAAACATTATTGTAACAGCGCCTTTTTGTGTGAAATATCTTTCAGTTTTTCCATCCTGGTATTCTGAAAAAACATATTCGCAAATCGCAGGCAATGCCGTGAGTCACAATCCATAAATGCAGAGTTTAGCTGGCCGGCATTTTAAGGATTTATCAGTCTCAGGGGTGTTGCAGGGCGGCCCTTGGAGATTCAGCAATGGGCGCTGGCAACAGGATATAAGTGAATCTGAACGCCTTGAGCCAGGGCTTGAAAGCCAGTTTGAATTATGCAAGGCTTGGTTTCAAGCATCACCCGGGGACGTTTCGGATCAAGCCTGTGTGCAAGCAAAATAAGGAAGTGATCATTATAGAACAAACCACCCCCGGCCCCTCCTTAACCAAGGAGGGGAGCGGATCGTGCCGGGCTCATAAAATGACAAATTTTTGTGACAGTGACATGCTCAAATAAATGAACTTGAATTGTAGTGACTTAGAGGGAGTTACGAGTGATACATAAAAGGAAATGATCATTATAGAACGAACCACCCCCGGCCCCTCCTTAACCAAGGAGGGGAGTGGATCGTGCCGGGCTCATAAAATGACACATTTTTGTGACAGCGACATGCTGAAATAAATGAACTTGAATTGTAGTCACTTAGAGGGAGTTACGAGTGATATATCTAACGCGGACTTTGCCCGCAACCCAATAAAGAAAAGAGCTTTTTTGACAGGATTAACAGGATTAAGAGATGGATGAAGAGAAAATCATTTTTGTCCTGGCCGGAAGCCAGGCCAAAAGGTAATCACTCCAGCACTCACTTTTTTCCGGCACTCATGAATGCCAGAAGAAAGTGAGTGCTGGATGGCTAATGCAATCTGCTGCGGCTTCCGGCTTGCCCTGTGAAATTCCGAAGGACAGCGCAGCTGATTTCACCGGGGCCGCTGATTGCTTATCCTGTCAATCTATGCCTGCCACGCTTCTTTGGCGTGGTTAATCCTGTCTAAGGCCTGCCACGCGCAGCGCGTGGTTCTTGTTTTTTATAACAGGGTTTCAGGAGTAAGTCTAAAAAGTCTGGTGCCTGAAAGCAGGTAAAATACACAGTTATATGCAAAAGCTCAGAGAAATTTTAGACAGAATCGACGGCAGGGGTTACAAGGCCTACAAGGATCTGCAGGGCGGGTATTCTTTCGGGGAGTTCAGGCTCCTGGTGGATTATGTGCAGGGTGATCCTTATGCTCCTCCGTCCCGGGTAAGGGCCGTTGTGCCCTGGGAGACAGCAGGCCTTCCGGAACATGCCCTGCAGGGAGAGGCCAGGAAGGTTGCAGCCAGGGATTTTCTGGCCCGGGCTTTTTCCAGGGCTGTTCAAGGTGAAAGGGATATCCGCATAGATGCCGGAAAACAGACCGTTCTCGACCGCACTGCCTGCCTTTTTACTCCTGACGGGGTGGAACTGAGATTTACAGTCACCCTGCCGGCCAGGGGCAGGACCATACTGGGGCGACAGGCAGCAAGACTGCTAATGGAGGCTGTTCCTGAAGCGGTAAGTGCGGTGACTGTTAGACGTCTGGATTTGAAGGCCTTGAAGCTTCACTGCGATGTGACCCAGGACCAGCAGAGCCTGCGGGATCAGCTGGATGAGATGGATCTGGCCGCTTTTCTGGCGGACGGTTCCATCCTGCCCCGCAGGTCCGGGGTGGATGATCGGCCCTTGCAGGACGCGGTTGAACTTTCATCGCCTGATACCCTGCAGGTGACCCTGCATGCCCCAAATGCCGGGGCTTTGTCCGGGCTGGGTATTCCCCTGGGGGTCAGCCTGATAGTGGGCGGGGGATTTCACGGCAAGTCCACTCTTTTAAAGGCGGTGGAAGCCGGGGTATATGATCATATCCCCGGAGACGGCCGGGAAAGGGTGGTCAGCAATGCCCTGGCCCTTAAAATCAGGGCCGAGGACGGCAGGGTGGTGCACAGCGTGGACCTCTCACCCTTTATAAGCGAGTTGCCCTACGGCAAGTCCACCCGGGATTTTTCCACGGACCTGGCCTCAGGCTCCACCAGCCAGGCGGCATCCCTGCAGGAGGCCCTGGAAATGGGAGCCAGCGTGCTGCTGGTGGATGAGGATACTTCCGCCACCAACTTCATGATCAGGGATCAGAGGATGCAGAAGCTGGTGGCCGGGGATGAAGAGCCCATTACGCCTTTTGTGGACCGTATCCGGGAGTTGCGGGACGGCCTGGGTATCTCAACGGTACTGGTCATGGGAGGATCGGGAGATTATTTCGATCATGCCGATACCGTCATCCAGATGCATGAATATAAGCCCAGAGACGTGACTGCTTCCGCCAGGGAGATAGCTTCCACCTGGGCAACCGGCCGGGTGCAAGAGCCCGGGTCAGCCCTTGGACGTCCAAAACCCAGAAGCCTTGACGCTTCCAGGCTGAATCCCTGCCGCAAGCCAGGAAAAAGAGTCATCAAGCCTGACGGCCTGGATGCTTTGCTGTTCGGGCGATACGAGGTGGATCTGCGGGCCCTGGAGCAACTGGCTGATCCCTCTCAGGTAAGAGCCATCGGGGTCATCCTGGCCCGGCTGGCTGAAAACGGGCAAGTGATACAGGATCCGGCGGCGCGCATCAGGCGGATGCTGGAAAATGATCTGCCCCGCCTGGCCTTTGCCCCGGACGGGGACCTGGCCAGGCCCAGGCCCCTGGAAGCCATGGCTGTACTCAACCGCCTGCGAAGCGCCCATCTGAGGGGCTGCAAGGATTAAGCCGGGTCAGTGTCCTGCAAAAAAATCAGGCCTGGAAAAAATCCCTGTACCACTTTACAAACCGCTCAATTCCTTCTTCTACTGAAGTCTCGGGTTTGTAGTCCAGGTCACGGACCAGGTCGTCCACGTCGGCGTAAGTGCTGGGCACGTCACCTGGCTGCAGGGGCAGCAGGTTTTTTTGGGCCTTTTTGCCCAGGGCCTTTTCCAGGGCCTGGATGAAGTCCATGAGCTGTACAGGGTTGTTGTTGCCTATGTTGTAAAGCCTGTACGGGGCGCTGGATGAAGCCGGATCGGGATTTTTGGGGTCCCAGTGCGGATTGCCTGCGGGTGGATTGTCCAGAACCCTGATGACCCCTTCCACTATATCGTCGATGTATGTAAAGTCGCGCTGCATCCGGCCGTGGTTGAACACGTCTATGGGCCTGTCTTCCAGCATGGCCCTGGTGAACAGGAAAAGAGCCATGTCCGGGCGGCCCCAGGGTCCGTAGACGGTGAAAAAACGCAGTCCGGTGCAGGGCAGCCCGTAGAGGTGGGCATAGGTGTGGGACATGAGCTCGTTACTTTTTTTGCTGGCGGCGTACAGGCTTATGGGATGGTCCACATTGGCGTGCACTGAAAAGGGCTGTGTTTCATTTAGTCCGTACACGCTGGAACTGCTGGCAAAGACCAGGTGCTCCACCTGGTTGTGCCGGCAGCATTCCAGGAGGTTTATGTAGCCTACAAGATTGGAGTCCACGTAGGCATAGGGATTGGTCAGGCTGTAGCGCACACCGGCCTGGGCGGCCAGGTTGCAGGCCCGGGAAAATCCCTGTTCCTGGAAGAGTCTTTGCATTCCTTCCCGGTCTTCAAGGTTTTGCCTGATAAAGGAAAGTCCCGGATACTTATCCGAATGATACAGGCGGCCGTAGTCATACGGCTCCTGAAACCCGGATTCCCGGAGGCGGCCGTACTTGACCTGGACGTCGTAGTAGTCATTTATGTTGTCCAGGCCTACCACTTCAAAACCCTTCTCCACCAGTGCAAGGGCCAGCCTGAAACCGATGAATCCGGCGGTCCCGGTGACGAGTATTTTCATGTCTTCTCCTTTGGTTGCAAAGACCCCCCTGAAGTTGGTTTTGACTTCTGCCGGGAGCTGAGCTAAAAATACAGGTTATATTTTTTCAATCCGGCTTTAGCAAGTGTTATTTCCCACTCCAGATACTCAAGGATGAACCATGAGCGACTATGAAACTGTAATCGGTCTTGAGGTGCATGCCCAGCTCAAGACCCGGTCCAAGATATTTTGTTCCTGTTCCACGCAGTTCGGCAATGACCCAAATACCAATACCTGCCCCATATGTACCGGCATGCCCGGGGTGCTGCCGGTGCTCAACAAAAGAGCCGTGGAGTTCGCCGTAAAAATGGCCCTGGCCCTGGATTGCCGGGTCAATGAACGCTCGGTGTTCGCCAGGAAGAATTATTTCTACCCGGATCTGCCCAAGGGATACCAGATTTCCCAGTATGACCAGCCCCTGGCGGAACACGGCCATATAAAAATTCTGGCCCAAAACCGGGAAAAGGATGTAGGCATAACCAGAATTCACATGGAAGAGGACGCCGGCAAATCCATCCATTCCCACTCGGAGGGCCTCAGCTACGTGGACTTGAACCGCACCGGAGTGCCCCTTATGGAGATAGTTTCGGAGCCGGATATGCGAAGTCCCGAAGAAGCAGCTGCCTATCTCAAGGCCCTGCGCTCCATCCTGCGCTACCTGGATATTTCCGACGGCAATATGGAAGAGGGCAGTTTTCGTTGTGACGCCAACGTGTCCATTCGTCCCAGGGGAAAGAATGAGTTGGGCACCCGCACCGAGATCAAGAACCTGAATTCTTTTAGAAACGTACAAAAGGCCCTGGAGTACGAAGTGTCCCGGCAGATGGATATTCTGGAGGACAAAGAAGAGGTGATCCAGGAAACCAGGCTCTTTGACCCGGACAGGGGAATTACCGTATCCATGCGCGGCAAGGAAGAGGCTCACGACTACCGCTATTTTCCGGACCCGGACCTGGTGCCCCTGCTGGTGGACCGGGACTGGACCCTGAGGCTCAAAAAAGAACTGCCGGAACTGCCCATGGCCAGGCTGGCCAGGTTCATCAGCCAGTATGAGCTGCCCCATGAGGATTCCCAGGTCCTTACTTCTGAGCGTGACCTGGCGGATTTTTTCGAGGAGTGCACAAGGCTTTATGCCCAGCCCAAGAAGATAAGCAACTGGGTCATGACCGAGCTTTTAAGGGAGCTGAACCAGGCCGCAACGAGCATCAAAGAGTCCGGCTTCAGTCCGGGACTTCTGGCCAAGCTGGTGCGCATGGTGGATGAGGGAACCATAAGCAACAAGATAGCCAAGTCCTTATTCCCGGAGGTGTTCGCAAGCGGGTCCGACCCGGAGAAGCTGGTTCAGGACAAGGGTCTGGGCCAGATTTCCGACTCCGGGGAGCTGGAGCGGGTTGTGGACGAAGTCATAAGCGAAAATCCGGACGAAGTGCAGAAATATCAGCAGGGACGCAAGAAACTCATGAGTTTTTTTGTGGGCCAGGTTATGAAAAAGACTAAAGGCCAGGCCAATCCCGGACTGGTCAACGAACTGATAAACCGCAAGCTGGGCTGAACCGTGCAGCATGTATATTTTGATGAAAAGCAGAGTGTGCTGATGCTTCTGGACCAGAGGTATCTGCCTGACAGTGAGCAGTGGTTCAAGTGTGCAGGGACGCAGGATATAGTCTATGCCCTGCAGCAGATGGTCATCCGCGGGGCCCCGGCCATTGGGGTGACCGCGGCTTACGGCTGCGTGCTGGCTGCTCTGGAGGCCAGGGGGAGCTCCAACTGGGAAGAGGACCTGGAGAAAAGCCTGCAGACCATTGAGCATGCCAGGCCCACAGCGGCCAACCTGGCCTGGGCCGTGCGGGGCATGCGGCATGCATGGAGATCCGGCAGTTTTTTCTCTCCGGCGCAGCTGGCTGAGTTCTGGCTGCCCGAGGCCCTGCACGTGCATGAAGAGGACATCAGGATCAATAAAATGATAGGCGCTCATGGCCGGGATCTTATTTTTTCCGGGGATACGGTCATGACCCACTGCAACGCCGGGGCCCTGGCCACAGGGGGCTACGGCACCGCTCTTGGGGTGGTGCGCTCTGCTGTGGAGCAGGGCAAGGATATCCGGGTCATTGCCAACGAGACCAGGCCGTTTCTGCAGGGAGCCAGGCTCACGGCTTACGAACTGGCCCGGGACAACATCCCGGTAAGGGTGGCCTGCGACAATGCCTGCGGCCTGCTCATGCACAAGGGGCTGGTGCACAAGGTGGTGGTGGGGGCGGACCGGATAGCAGCCAACGGGGACACCGCCAACAAGATCGGGACCTACACAGTGGCGGTCATGGCCCGCAGGCACGGGATACCTTTCTACGTTGCCGCCCCGTTTTCCACTTTCGATGTGCAGACATCTTCCGGTGAGGATATTCCCATAGAACAAAGAGATCCGGCCGAAGTTAAATGCATGACCGGACAGATGATTGTGCCCCCGGACGTGCAGGTATACAATTACGCCTTTGATGTCACCCCGCATGAACTCATCACCGGAATCATCACGGAGAAAGGGGTTTTCGCCCCCGGGGAGATGGCCTGAGGGTTATTTTGCCTTTCATTTTAAGGAACAGAGATGAATATCAACCACTTCCATCCCCTCCCTTTTTTAACTGACCCATGCCGGGTTGCCGGGTATTTATGCTGCCTTTTGTCGTCATAGTCGGACGTCCCAATGTAGGCAAGTCCACACTGTTCAACCGCCTGCTGCGCCAGAACAAGGCCATGGTCCACGATCGCCCCGGAGTGACCAGGGACAGTCTGTACGGTCGCGTGCAGGGGCGTACCAGGGATTATACCCTGGTGGATACCGGGGGGCTGGTGCTGGAACAGGGAGCTCAGCTGGAAGAAGAGATTTACGAGCAGGTCCGGGAAGCAATGCACAGCGCAGACCTGATTCTTTTCATGGTGGACGGAAGTGCTGGAGTTACGGCTCTGGATGAACAGCTGGCCGCCATGCTCAGGCAGAGCCGCAGGCCGGTAAGGCTGGTGGTGAACAAGGTGGACGGCGAAGAAAGGGCGGCCCTGGTGGAAGGTGATTTTTATTCCCTGGGCTTTGACATGAACATGGTTTCAGCGGCCCACGGGTATAATATGCCTGTGCTGCAGGAGGCCATTGAATCCAGTCTCCCGGCTCATGAAGAACCGGAGGATCAGGCTGCACATCTGCGCCTTTCTCTGCTGGGACGACCCAACGTGGGGAAGTCTTCCCTGGTGAATACACTGCTTGGACAGGAAAGAGTGCTGGTGAGTTCCAGGGCCGGGACCACCAGGGACTGCGTGGACGTGATCCTGGAAAAGGGTGATAAACGTTACGTTTTCATCGATACCGCCGGGGTGAGGCGAAAGACCACCATAAGCGACGACCTGGAAAGATTCAGTGCCCTGCGGGCCATAAGGAGCTGTCAGAGATCCGATGTGGCTCTTTTGGTCCTGGACGCCCTTTCCGGGATGGTGGCCCAGGACAAGAAGCTGTTGTCCTTTCTGGAGCGGGAAAAGATACCCTTGGTGATCGTGGTGAACAAGGTGGATCAGATTCCCAGGAAAGACCTGGGCAAACTCAAAAGGTATTTTCAGGACGAACTGGCCTTTTGCGCTCATGCACCGGTAATCTATACCTCGTGCATCACCCGGGCCGGCCTTGGTGGCCTTATTCCCCTGGCGGAAAAGGTGCTGGGACAGTCCCGGGTCCGGGTGGGTACAGGCGAGCTGAACAGACTGGTCCGGGATGCGGTGCAGGCGCATCAGCCCCCGCTGGTCAAGGGACGCCGGGCCAAGATATACTACCTGACCCAGCCCGGGACCAGCCCCCCGGAATTTGTTTTTTTCGTAAATGATCCAGGCTTAATAAAGCCGGCTTATGCCAGGTATCTGGAAAAACAGATCCGCAAGAGCCTGGGACTGGATGTGACTCCGGTTAAACTGTTTTTCAGGGGCAGTCATAAGTAGGATTTTAGATTCAGGGATTATGGGATTATGGGATTGGGGGATTGGGGAATTTAGGAATTCAGGGATTCTGGAATTTGGGGATTGGGGAATTCAAGGATTGATGGATTGCAGGGCGTTGTCGGGTACATGGCGGGGGCAGGCGTGGATCGATGAATTAGACTTACTCCTGAGACCATGTCACAAAAAACAAGAAACTTAGACAGGATTAACAGGATTGACAGGATAAGCAATCAGCGGCCCCGGTGAAATCAGCTGCGCTGTCCTTCGGAATTTCACAGGGCAAGCCGGAAGCCGCAGATTGCATTAGTCATCCAGCACTCACTTTCTTCTGGCATTCATGAGTGCCGGAAAAAAGTGAGTGCTGGAGTGATAACCTTTTGGCCTGGCTTCCGGCCAGGACAAAATGATTTTTCTCTTAATCAATCTCTTAATCCTGTTAATCCTGTCAAATAGCTCTTTTCTTTATTGGGTTGCGGGCAAAGCCCGCTTTAGATTATGCGGGGTTGGAAGTAAGCCAATGCGTGAGGCAAGGCCTGCCTCTGCCGATAAATAAATGAAATCAAGGGGGAGATATGATTCAGAAGACCGAGAATATCTGGTTTGACGGGCAACTGGTGCCGTGGGACGAGGCCAGGGTGCACGTGCTAACGCACACACTGCATTACGGAGTGGGGGTTTTTGAGGGCATCCGAAGCTACAAGTGCAAAGACGGCACTTCAGCCCTTTTTCGCCTGGAAGAACATGTGGAGCGGCTTTTTAATTCCGCCAGGACAGTGGAAATGGAAATTCCCTTTACAGAGGAGGCAATCTGTCAGGCCATAGTCGACACCCTCAAGGCCAACAAAATGGACCAGGGATATATCCGGCCCCTGGCCTTCATAGGGGACGGGGCCATGGGAGTACATCCCGGGGAAAATTCCATCAGGGTCATTATAGCCACCTGGCCCTGGGGTACTTATCTTGGAGAGGACGCCCTGCAAAGCGGCATCCGGGTCAGGACATCAAGCTTTACCCGGCACCATGTAAATGTCATGATGACCAAGGCCAAGGTGGCGGGCAACTATGTCAACTCGGTGCTGGCCAAAAGAGAGGCCAAAGCTGACGGATATGACGAGGCCCTGATGCTGGATGTGGACGGATACGTATCCGAGGCCACCGGAGAAAACATTTTCCTGGTCAAGCACGGCAAGCTCAAGACTCCACCCCTGGGTTCCATCCTGGGGGGCATTACCAGGGATTCCATAATTACCATGGCCCGGGACATGGGGTATGAAGTAACAGAGCAGCGTTTTACCCGTGATGAGCTTTACATGGCTGATGAGGCCTTTTTCTGCGGTACCGCGGCAGAAGTCACCCCCATCAGGGAAGTGGACCGCAGGACCATCGGTCAGGGCAAGGCCGGACCCAACACCCTGCTTTTCCAGAGCGAATACTTCAAGATAGTCCGCGGGGAAAACATGAAGTACGCTGAATGGCTGTATGACTATGAGATATAGGTATGGAAAGAAGAAATGATGAATGCGGAATGCGGAATGAGGAATAAGGAAGAGGGGAAGATGGGGAGAAAGTGCCGGAAGGCAGGGCAGGGATTTGATTCAGGCCTGACAGGCAGGCTTTAAACCGGGAAGATTGATATGGCCAAGGCAGGACTTACAGCCAGATATAGACCGCAGAATTTCGCCCAGGTGGCGGGACAGGATTTCATCAAGAGCATTCTGTCCCGGGCGGCGGGGCAGGACAGGCCTTCCCACGCCTATCTGTTCAGCGGCACCAGGGGGGTGGGCAAGACCACCCTGGCCCGGATTTTGTCCAAAGCCATAAACTGCTACAATGGGCCTGCCCCTGAGCCCTGCAACCAGTGTTCAAGCTGCGAGCAGATAACCAGGGGTGCTTCACCGGATGTATGGGAAATAGATGCTGCTTCGCATACCGGCGTGGACAACGTACGCAAGCTGCGCGAGGATGTGGCCTATTCTCCCATGAGCGGCAGGTACAAGGTGGTCATTATTGACGAGGCCCATATGCTGTCCACATCGGCGTTCAACGCCCTGCTCAAGACCCTGGAAGAACCCCCAGCCCACTGTGTATTCATCATGGCCACTACTGCTCCGGAAAAGTTTCCGGCCACAGTGATCAGCAGGTGCCAGCATTATGTTTTCAAACGCCTGACCCACGGCGAGCTTTTTGCGCATCTTTGCTTTGTCCTGGACACCGAAGGGGTATCCTACGAAAAGGAAGCAGTGCATCTTTTGACGCGCCGCGGATCCGGCAGTGTCCGGGACAGCATGTCCATGCTGGGCCAGGTGCTGGCCCTGGGAGACGAGGGGCTGAAGACCGCGGATGTCCGCCGGGTCCTGGGACTTGCGGATCAGGAGCTTTTTCTGCGCCTGATGCAGCATATCCTGGATCAGGACCTGGTCCGGCTGCACGAGATGGTCAATTATCTCCTGGAACAGGGTCTGGATCTTGGTTTTTTCCTGCAGGAAATGGCCCAGTGCTGGCGTAATATGTTTCTTCTTTCCCAGGGTGGTCAGGAGGCTGGAAAAGTCCTGGACCTGCCGGCGGAAGAGGTTGAAAAGTGGCGGGAAATGGCCGGCATGTTTGCGGCCTCAACCATTCATGCCGGGTGGCAGATGGTCCTGGAAAGCCGCAAAAGCATACTGGGCAGTTACGAACCGGGAATCAGCCTGGAACTCATGCTTTACAATCTGGCTTATCTGCCAGAGCTTATTCCTGTTTCCGGGTATGCCCCGGAGCCGCAGCCCCGGGGAGAGACCAGGCAGAACACGGCAGAAAAAAAATATCCTGCAGGCGGGGAAAAAAAAAGCCTCAATAATGAATATAAAACATCCAGCTCTCCCGGGGAACCTGAGGTAGTAACTGAAAATTTCCAGGAATTCCAGGACAGGGGGGAGGATAAAGCTGAGGTTCAAGAAGAAAAGCCGCCCGGGACAGAAAAAGACTGGGACGGTTTTCTGGATTACTGCCGGGAGCATTGCCGCGATGATATGACTCTGGCCAGGATGCTCAAGCAATGCAGCGCCAGTATTGACAAAGATCAGCTGACTCTTAAACCGGAAGAAGAGTATGTTCGGTCCGCTCTGCTAAGAAACGGCCGCGAAAAAAAACTGTCCACCCTGACTGGCAGTTTTTTCGGCAGAGAAATGCAGGTGGTTTTTCAAGCTGGAGCAGCCCCAGAGATTTTTGATGCTTCACCAGAGGAAAAGGCGCGCAATCATCCGGGGGTGCAAAGATTAATGGATGCATTTGATGCCCGGATAATGGATATAAGCAGAAACAACGACAAACCCAACTCATAAGGAGAAAACAAAACATGCAGGATTTGGTAAAACAGGCCCAGATGATGCAGAAGAAAATGGCCAAGATGCAGGAAGAGCTGAATGCCCGGGAGGTGGAGGCATCCGCCGGCGGAGGCATGGTCACGGTAAAGGTGAATGGGGGACAGGAAGTCCTGGAAGTACGGATTGAAAAAGACGTGGTGGATCCCGAGGACGTGGAAATGCTGCAGGATCTTATCCTGGCCGCAACCAACGACGCCCTGAAAAGAGCCCGGGAGATGGTCCAGGGTGAAATGTCCCAGCTTACCGGGGGCATGAAGATTCCGGGACTGTTCTAAGTCCACTCATCAAGCCGACAAGGAAAACACTGTGCAAAAGTTGCCCAGATCAATGCAGCTTCTTGTGGACCGTCTTTCAGACCTGCCGGGAATAGGTCCCAAGAGTGCGCTGCGCATGGCCATGACCCTTCTTAAATGGCCGGAAGACAAGACCAGGGGGCTGGGGCAGAGCATAACTGATCTCCGGGATCAATTATGTATCTGTTCCCAGTGTGCGGCCCTGGCGGATACAGATCCGTGCTCCATATGCTCCGATGCCATGCGGGAGCAGGACAAGCTCTGCCTGGTATCCGAATGGGACAGCCTGCTGGTCATGGAAGAATCGGGGTTTTTCAAGGGGCGCTACCTGGTGCTGGGGGGGCTTTTGTCTCCCCTGGACGGGGTGCGTCCCGATTCCTTAGAGCTGGACAAGCTGCGTGAGAATCTGCAAAGTGGACAGACCAGTGAAATTATCCTGGCCCTGGGTACCACTCTTGAAGCTGAAACCACCGGATCTTATATCAAAAACATGGTGGAAAAGGAATATCCACATGTACGGGTCACCCGTCTGGCCCAGGGGATACCCCTGGGGTCGGATCTAAAGTTCATGGACAAGGAGACCCTGAAGCAGTCCATGCGCTTCAGGCAGAATATCTAAGGCGGGGTACCCTGACCTCATTTTCTTCTTAATGATTCTTCAAAACATTCTCTCCATCTCACTTGCTGCTGCTCCATGGCTTCTGCTGGGCCTTTTTACCGCCGGCCTGATCAAGGCCCTGATTCCGGAGAGCACCCTGCAGCGCTGGGTGGGGGGAAGCGGTCCAGGTGCTGTTGCCAGGGCGGCGTTGATGGGAGCACCATTGCCTCTTTGTTCCTGCGGAGCTATCCCCACGGCCCTTGCCATGTACCGCGGCGGGGCGGGGCGCGGCCCCACCACTGCCTTTTTGATCAGCACCCCGGGTGTCGGGGCTGATTCCCTGGCCATTACCTATGCCCTGCTGGGTCCTGTAATGACCCTGGCCAGGGCTCTGGGGGCGGTTGTTACAGGCGTTGTCACCGGGTTGCTGGTATCACTTGTCAGGCCCCCATGTTCTATTGAGTCTGCTCCGGCGGAGGCAGGGGAGGACGGTTGCTCCTGCAGTTCAACCGGGACCGGGTGTGCCGGAGGTTCTACCATAATCCCCAGTGAGCCTCTGGCCGTGGGCATAAAAGCCGGGATGCGCTATGTCTTTTATGATCTGTTCCGGGATATAATCGCCTGGATTCTCCTTGGCCTGGTCATTGCCGGTATGCTCATTACCTTTGTTCCTCCTCAGGCTCTGGCTGATTACGGCAGTGGTGTGTGGGCCATGCTTGTCATGGCCGTGGCCGGGATGCCCATGTATATCTGCGCGGCGGCGGCGACTCCCATCAGCGCCGGCATGCTCATGGCCGGAGTCTCCCCTGGGACGGTACTGGTCTTTTTGCTGGCCGTACCCATCACCAGTCTGTCCACCCTGGGGGTGCTCCGCCGGGAGATGGGCAGCCGGGTTCTGGCCTGTTATGTTGCCGGAATTGTGCTGACCACTGTCTTGCTTGGCCTGGGCATGGACCATCTTGTCGTTCTGGCCGGGATAGATATGGCAGTCCAGAAAGGGGCAGCCAGGGATCTTCTTCCAGTCTGGCTGGAATGGACCGGCCTGGTGGTTCTGGTGCTTTTGACGGCTGTTACGGTCTTTAAGTCGAAAGGGGGCATTTTCCGTCGCAGATAAGCCGGGGATGCCACGGATTGTTTTTATGGACGCGGCTGCTGAAGTGGTTGTCAGGCAAACTGCCTGTTGATTTTGTGCAGGGATTATTTTAGCAACGCGGTTGCTTGTTCATCCGTTTGTAACTATGCACCAGGGTCCGGGGACTTTGCAAACAGGACGTAAAAACTTCACCCTGTTAAACCCTGCGAAGCAGGACCGCTATGCGGTGTTTAACAGGGCGAGCACCAAGGAAGCGTAAATCAAAACCTATACACGGATATAATAACCAGGATATTTCCTTTAGCCTGCTTTGAATCAAGTTCGGTGTTTTACGGTTTTGATCAACGCTTCCTACGTCGTTCAGATCCCGCACTTACTTTTTGGCAAATATTGATTTGAAAACTGGGCAGACGTAGAAAAAGTAAGTGCGGGACCCAGTTTGCAAAGCCCCCGGACCCTGTATATCAGCGGTTCGCTTGGATTGACCAATTGTATCAGATGGTTAACAGTTACATCCGTTTATGAATTTAAACTATACCCATCAGGAGAATGACTGTCATGGAAGAAAGAGACGAGGAACAGAGTTTTGCCCGCATGCTGGCTGAGTCGGAAATGGAGTCCGGCCCGGAGCTTGAGCCTGGAGACAGGGTCAGGGGAAAGATAATCAGCATCGGCAAGGATCATGTATATGTTGATACCGGCACCAAGACCGACGGTGTTGCAGACAGGGAGGATCTTCTGGACAGTGAGGGCAACCTTGCCCTTGAAGAAGGGGATTCAGTAGAGCTGTTCGTGGTTTCCAGGCATCAGGGCGAAATCAGGCTGGCCTCTTCTTTCGGCGCTCATGGTGGCGTGCAGCAGCTTATGCAGGCCATGGAGCAGGAGATACCGGTACAGGGCAAAGTCAAGGAGACCTGCAAAGGCGGTTTCAGGGTTCAGGTCATGGGCAATCACCTCGCCTTCTGTCCCATGAGCCAGATGGACAATCGCATGGTTGAGGACTCCCAGAGCCTGGTGGGGGAGAGCATGACCTTTCTCGTGAGCAGGGTGGAGGCCAATGGCCGGAATATTGTCGTGTCCAGAAGGGCATTAAAGGACAAAGAACAGGCTGAGTCCCTGCACGAATTTTCCAGGAACTATAAGCCCGGGGATGTTCTCCAGGGCACAGTGACCAGGGTTGAACCTTACGGAGTATTTGTAGAGGTTGCCCCGGGTCTTGAGGGCCTGGTGCATATAAGCGAGATGAGCTGGTCCAGAAGTCTTGCTCCAGAGGAGATTGTTTCAGTGGGTGATACAGTATCAGTGCATCTTTTGGGTATAGAAGAAAAGGACAAGGGCCAGGTTCGAATCGGCCTGTCCATGAAGCAGGCTCAGGCAGATCCATGGGAGAGCATCACTGAAAATTTTGAGCCCGGAAGCGTGGTCGAGGGTGTGGTGACCAGAGTCGCACCCTTTGGGGCTTTTGTTGAAATCTCTCCAGGTCTTGAAGGCCTGGTTCATGTGAGCGAAATGAGCTACCTGAAAAGAGTCAGCAAGCCAGAGGAAGAGGTGCAGCCCGGACAGAAAGTCCGGGTAAAGGTCAAAGGGATAGACTCCCTTGAAAGACGGATATCCTTGAGTATGCGCGACGCTCAGGGAGATCCATGGGAAGGAGTCTCCACCCGCTACGAAAAAGGCACCCTGGTTGAAGGAAAGATGGAAAAGCAGGAGGATTTCGGCATGCTGGTGGCCCTGGAACCAGGGGTAGTGGGTCTTGTACCCCGCTCCATCCTTCATCAGAACCAGGATTCGTCCCTGACAAATAAAAAACCGGGAGACAGGGTGAATGTGGCTGTAGAATCAGTGGACGAGGCAAACCGGCGCATATCCCTGCAGCCGGCTGATTCAGTGCAGTCCGAAGAATGGCAGTCCTATGCCCCTGCCCGGGATAACGGTCTTGGCTCCCTGGGACTGGAACTGAAAAAGGCCATGGAAAAGAAAAAAGGTTAGTAGCTGTTCAGCACATTTTGTGTGTACTCTTGTTCTGGCCATCGGTGTCGGGGTCGGTATCGGTATCGGCTTTCCGGCTCGGAGAGCCTACAGCTCGGAGAGGTTCGATAGAAAACCGAAAAACAAAGTTGCGTGGGGCGTTCTCCAACAGCTTCGATACCGACCCCGATACCGACCCCGACCCCGATAAAACCAATTATCATGGTGAACAGTTACAAAGGTTAGCAGCTTCCGAGCTTGTGTCCTTTTAGTGACTTACTCCTGAAACCTTGCCTGCCCCGTGAAATTTCCTTCATTTCACCGGGGTCATAAAAAACAAGAAACTTAGACAGGATTAACAGGATGGATAGGATAATCAGCCACCGGCCTGATGCCGCTGACTGAATTTACCATCCAGCACTCACTTTCTTCTTCATGAGTGCCGGAAAAAAGTGAGTGCTGGAGTGATTACCTTTTGGCCTGGCTTCCGGCCAGGACAAAAATGTTTTTCTCTTAATCAATCTCTTAATCCTGTTAATCCTGTCAAAAAACTCTTTTATTTATTGGGTTGCGGGCATGGCCCGCCTTAGGAAGAAAGTATGGGTGTATGGGAGTATGGGCGTAAGGATATTTTGACTCCTTTACTCCCATACTTCCATACTCCCATACGCCCATACTCCCATACTTCTTAAGGCCGGGGGTGATTCGTTCTAATTGCGTTTCACTCCCGGCGAGAGCCTCTTCCAAGCAAACGCAAAAACCTGCCTGAAAGCCTGATGGCGTCTTCAGGGCACATTTCCTGACAGCAGTAGCAGTTGATGCATTTGTCCCTGTCCAGCACCGGTCCGCTGGAAGACATGCTCATTGCGCCCACTGGACAGTGCCCGGCACAGATCCCGCAGGAGATGCACCTGGAGCTGACTACTTCAGGCAGGCAGTTGGCCCACCTGGAAAGGTAGCGATTCAACACGAGCCCTGTTATTCCGGGGATAAACGTCCCGGGAAACTTAAAGCCAGGGATTTTTTCCAGGGACCCTTTTATATTCATTTTTTCCGGGTCTGTTTCTCCAAGTCCCATTTTGCCTGCAAAATCCAGGTGCGGCACCTGGGAAGGTCTGATGCCCAGCATGTGAGTCGCAGCTGCATCCAGGCTGACAGCATTGTCCGAGGCCAGAATCCGGTTCAGATAAACCGGGGTGCCGTTGGAAGGCCCGTTGCCCTGCATGGCCAGCACTGCATCCATGATGTTCAGTTCCGGTGGGCGTACCTGGTAAATGTCCAGAAGGCCCCGGGCAAAATCTGCTGCTGAAGGACAGCTTGCATGCAGGTACATTTTGTCTGCCCCCACAACGTAGCCGAATGTGTTTTTTACCGCCCCGGTGAGTACTGTCAAAGAATGGGTCTTGAGTTTGGGCAGGTTAATGACCTCGTCTGCTTCCAGGACTTCCCTGGATATGGTGGCCTGACTGAAATATTTTGAATGGATATCTTTTCGAACCGGATTGTGTCCCAGGTTGACAAAACATTGGCCGGCGCATTCAAGCACGCCGCATTTGCGGGCCGAGTGCAAAGCCTTGCCGTATCCCCCCATGCCGGGATTGTCGCCGACAATAACCCGGGCTCCTTTTTTCTCAAGGACCCGGACCACGCTTTTTACCAGCATGGGATGGGTGGTGACAGCTTTTTCCGGTGCGTGGGGCCCCAGGATATTGGGTTTGACCAGTATAAGCCTGTCTTTTCTTTCCCGGGGAAAGACCTCCAGGATTTTTTCCACCACTTCATCCAGGCGGTCATCATAGGCTGCGCTGCAGATATAAACCCGCTGCAATGAATTCTTAAGTCCCATTAGTCACCTGGTCCCGGCAGGATAAGGGTTTGGACCGTTTTCCTTTCTGTATTATTTTATTGGCCATGTCAGGGCACTGACCCTTTGAAGAAGAGCCGGTCAGGCCTGTTTTTGGTATAGGCATGTTTGGCCGTGAATACGCAAGCTTTTTCTGTGGTTCATTTTGTTTTCCATGACAAGGCTGCAGATGTATCGACCCGGGGCAGGTGGCCTGCCGGGCTGGTCCCCGGAGCCCTGGAGCAGGTGCCGGGATCATGGACTGATATTCAGTTTGCGCATTTTGCCCCTCAACGTACTGGGATTGAGGCCCAGAATTTCCGCTGCTCCGCCCGGGCCGGTAATCTTGCCCCGGGCAACTTCCAGGGCCTTTTTTATATGGCGGGCAGCCGCCTCTTCAAAGGTGAGTACCTGTGTGTTGCCGCTGGTTTCTAAGTTTGTCTCGATGCTTTTTTGCCCGCTGACGGCAAGGTCCAGGTTCAGGACTGCGGAGTCCGGGTTGTCTGCATGGGCCTGAATCAGTGTGCGTTCCACCAGGTTCTGCAGTTCACGGACATTGCCCGGCCAGGCCCGCTTTTTCAGCCTGTCCATTGTCCCGGAAGGTATGCGGATTTCCCTGGTGATTTTCATCTCCCTGCATTTTCTGGATACAAGATGATCCAGAAGGGCGGGCAGGTCCTGGGGACGCTGCCGCAGGGGCGGAATCATTATGGGAAATACATTCAGCCTGAACCAGAGATCTTCCCTGAACTCACCCCGTTGCACCATCTGTTCCAGGTTGCGATGAGTGGCGCTGATTATCCGGACATCCACCGGGATGGTCCGTGATCCTCCAACACGTTCTATTTCGTTTTGCTGCAGGACTCTTAATAGCTTGGCCTGGATGTTTAAGGGAAGTTCACCTATCTCATCCAGGAAAATGGTCCCCTTGTCCGCCCGCTCAAATCTGCCCCTGTTTCTGGATATAGCACCGGTAAACGCCCCTTTTTCATGTCCGAAAAGCTCGCTGTCTACAAGGGACTCCGGCAGTCCGCCGCAGTTTACCTTTATAAATGGCCCGTCCGACCTGAGAGATGCCGCGTGCAGGGCATTGGCAAAAATCTCCTTGCCTGTCCCGGTCTCGCCCTGCAGCAGCACAGGGCTTTCCAGGGGGGCAACCTGGCGTACCATGCGCATGACTTGCCTCAGGCCGAATTCTGCACCCACGATCCTGTTGTCTGCGCTCAGGCCGCTCAGCTCACTTCGCAGGTCCCGGTTGTAGTCCTCAAGCATGTTTTTAAGCTGGATAGCCTCTTCGTATTGCAGGGCATTGGCCAGGGCCACGGAAAAAGGCTTGTTCAGGCTGCTCATGATGCGGGCATGTTCTTTGGTATATCTGTTTTTGCCTTCAGCCACCAGGAGAAGGAGGCCCATGCGCCTGGATTCCAGGGCCAGGTCAGTGCGCAGCAGGGAAACATCCTCGGGCCAGAAGGCCCGGATAAGTTCCTGCACCGCCGGCTCTTCCAGGGAAATGTCATTGAGGATTCTAAAGCCGGGCTTTGATTCCCATTCCCTGGTGAACTTAGAAACAATGTTTTGAGGCATGGATACTGTGGACCTGCTTTCAGGCCAGTCATCCGGTGAAATATGCACAACGCTGCGGGCGACTCCTGGTTCCGGATCTATAAGACCGATATTCAGGGCGTCTGCCGGAATGTAGCTGCTGATAAATTCCAGGGTGTTCTGCATGGCTTTTTGCAGATCAAGGCTGCCGCATATGCGCATGGTGGCTTCGCGGAAAAAAATGTTTTGATCCATGGGTTGATCCCGGGTTTTGTAAATGTTCAATATGAGAGGCCTGCACAATAGCGCTGTGGACATCGGCTCATTGATACAGGACAGGCGGCTTCGAGCCTGGCTGCTGGTCAAATGTGACAGCATGCAGGTGGAAAGTCAAATATGACAAAACATTCTGGTCAAATATGACTGCTGATGCTTTTTTATATTCAAATCTTGCTGATTTTAAAGGATATTTTTTATGGCATTTTTCATGCTTTCATTTTGCTCGTTTGTGATTACCGGCACCTACTGAATGATTACTCAAGCAGGGTCCGCCCGGAGGAAGCGAGTTTTTTATGTCCTACACGGAAATTATACATGTGCATGCATACAATGATAAGTGCAGGAAAAAAGCCCTGGACAAGGCCAGGGAAATTTCACCGGGTGCCAGCGACAGACTGGAGTCAGTGAGCATTTTCTTGCGCAGGGACTGGGAGACAGAGATTGTCATCCTGCTGACATGGGAAGAAAGGCCCGGTGGACAGACTTATTCCACGGAAGGCCTGAGCATAGTCGAGTGTCTTTCCAGGTTTGGGTGGGTTGCTCATTCGGCATGGACTCTGGATCAGGCCAGAAAAAGACAGACAATCGGCAGCAGATAAATCAGGGGCAAATAAAAGCCGGCCGGCTTTTCCTGCCCGGAACACTACGGAGGAATGGATGCCATCCCGCAGATTTATGCGCATTTTTAAATACCATGCAGTCTTCATGGCAGTGCTGCTTATAACAGGCCTTAGCGCCTGCAACGGCGACAACCCTGAACAGTCGGAGCAGCAGGAAGCTCCTCCCTCAAAGGTTAGTTACCAGGAAGTACACAAGACGGATGTGCAGGTATTCAGGCAGTATCCGGCCCGGGTGCACGGTTCCAGCACCGTTCAGGTTAGATCCAGGGTAGAGGGCATCCTGGAAGAGAAGCTTTACCAGGAAGGTGAAGTAGTTAGCAAGGGAGACGAACTTTTTGTCATTGACCAGGAACCCTTTGAGATAGCTCTTCGCCAGGCCAGGGCGGATCTGGAAGACGCCCGGGCCGGATATGATCATGCCAGAAGAGACTGGAAAAGGTACTCCAGGCTGTATGAGCAGGGCACTGTAAGTGAGCAGACCAGAGACGAGGCCAGGACCGAGTATCAACTGGCAGGAGCCGCTGTGAGCAGGGCAGAGGCCAATGTAGAAGACGCCCGCCGCAACCTGCGCTACACCAGGGTCAGCGCCCCGGTGGACGGAATTACCGGCATGGAGGATGTCTCTGAAGGTAATCTTTTAAGCTGGGGAGATCTCTTGACCACCATGACCCGGAATGATCCGGTGCATGTTCGCTTTTCCATTCCCCAGGAAGAAGCCGTGGCTAGAAGAATGGCTGCACAAGCCGGTCCGGAAGAAGCTCTCCCCCCGAAATCGCTCCTGGAAGGGGCCAGGGTAGGCCGGGAAGGTCTGGATGTTCTTCTGGCCAGGCTTATGCCCGACAGAGATCAAAAATATCCGCATAAAGGTGTTGTGGACTTTACAGCC
Organism: Desulfonatronospira thiodismutans ASO3-1; assembly: GCF_000174435.1. Taxonomy (NCBI): domain Bacteria; kingdom Pseudomonadati; phylum Thermodesulfobacteriota; class Desulfovibrionia; order Desulfovibrionales; family Desulfonatronovibrionaceae; genus Desulfonatronospira; species Desulfonatronospira thiodismutans. The sequence continues at coordinate 1,316,106 of NZ_ACJN02000001.1, read as the reverse complement.
AGTACTGTGGATCCGGATACCGGTGAGGTTGCCTACAGGGCTGTTTTTGCCAATCCGGACCAGGAACTCATGCCCGGACAGTTTGTGCGTGTGCGTCTTCTGCTGCAGAACCTGGAGGATGTCTTTCTTGTGCCGGAAAGTGCTGTAGGGCAGGATCAGGAAGGTCCCATGGTCTTTGTTCTGGATGAGGACAACGTGGCCCAGGTGCGCCATGTAAGGCTCGGCCCTGTACTTGAGGACGGCTGGGCGGTCTTTGAGGGACTGCAGGAGAAGGACAGGGTGGTGGTCAACGGCCAGGTGGCCCTGGAGGACGGAGAACAGGTCCAGGCCCGGCCTGCAGAAAATCCGGAGACGAAGTAATGCTCAGATTTTTTATCAACCGCCCCATTTTCGCCTCGGTCATCTCCATTATCATAGTCCTGGCCGGGACAACAGCCCTGCGCGTTTTGCCGGTGGAGCAATATCCGGAAGTGGTTCCCCCGGAAGTAGTGGTAAACGCCAGTTATCCCGGAGCCAGCGCAGAGGTTGTGGCGGAAGCGGTGGCAGCGCCCCTGGAGCAGGAGATAAACGGTGTGGACGATATGCTCTACATGGAGTCCACAACCACAGATGACGGCACACTGCAGATAGTGGTCACCTTTGAAATGGGTACTGACCCGGATATGGCCTCGGTGAACGTAAACAACCGGGTGGAGGCCGCCCTGCCAAGGCTGCCCCAGGCGGTGCGCGACCAGGGGGTACGTGCCGAGGACAGATCCACCAATATCCTCATGGTGCCGGTCCTATATTCCCCGGATGAGAGCCGGGACAGCCTTTTTATCGCCAATTACGCCATTATGAACGTCCTGGAAGAACTCAACCGCCTGCCCGGTGTGGGCGAGGCCTCGGTATTCGCCCCCGAGGACTACTCCATGCGCATCTGGCAGGACCCGGACAAACTGGCCCGTCACGACCTTACCCCGTCGGACCTGGCGGATGCCATCCGGGAGCAGAGTGCGCATTACGCAGCTGGCCGGATTGGGGCTGACCCTGCTCCTGCAGGGGTGGATTTTACTTACTCCGTGAGCACCGACGAAATGCTTGCAGAGCCGGAGGAGTACGAGGATATCATCCTGCGCTCCGGGAAAAACGTGAGTACCCTGCGCCTGGGGGATGTGGCCAGGGCTGAGCTGGGTCCGCAGCGCTACGGATTCTCGGCTGAATATAATGGTCAGCAGGCAGTGGGGATGGGGGTCTTTCTGGCACCAGGGGCCAATGCCATGGAAACCGCTGAAGTGGTAAACGAAGCCCTGGAGGAAATGTCAGTGCACTTTCCCGAAGGCTTAGACTATACCATGGGCTACGACGTTACCGAATTTATTGAGGCCTCCATCCAGGAAGTGCTGATTACCCTGCTTATAGCCATGGCCCTGGTGGTTCTGGTTACCTTCATCTTTCTGCAGCGCCTGCGGGCCACGCTTATTCCTGTAACCGCCATACCGGTGTCCATCATAGGCACCTTTGCCGGCATGCTGGCCATGGGTTTTTCCGTAAACCTGCTCACCCTATTCGGGCTGGTGCTGTCCATCGGCATAGTAGTGGATAACGCCATTATTGTCATGGAAAACGTGGAAAGGCTCATGCGGGAAAGAAGTCTCAAGGCCAGGGAGGCTTCCATAGAAACCATGAAGCAGGTGGCTGGAGCGGTACTTGCCTCCACCCTGGTTCTGGTGGCCGTGTTTGCCCCTTCCGCCTTTCTGGGCGGCATGACCGGGGAGCTCTACCGCCAGTTTGCTGTGACCATTGCCGTGTCCGTGGTGGTCTCGGGCGTAGTGGCCCTGACCCTGACTCCGGCCATGTGCGCCCTGCTCCTGGACAGACAGCGCGGTCGGCTGCCAAGGCCCTTTGTCTGGTTCAACAGGGCATTTGAAATGCAGACCAGTGCTTATGTCTGGGTGGTGAGCAAGATGGTGCGGCATGCAGCGGTTGGTGTCCTTCTCTTTGCAGTGTTTACCGGGGCCACAGTTTATGCTGTGACCAGGATGGCTCCAGGACTTATCCCCCAGGAGGACCAGGGCGGCTTTATAATGGCCATGGAACTGCCGGCTGCCTCTTCCCTTTCCCGTACTGAGCAGGCCAGGGACAAGGTTATGGACGGCCTGATGGAGATGGAAGAGGTTGAAAGTTTTACCGGGATAGCCGGGGTGGATATTTTTGATATGGCCCTGCGTTCCCATATGGGCATGGGGTTTGTGAATCTGACTCACTGGGATGAACGCCAGGAACCGGGACAGGATGCCCAGTCCATGACCGAAAAGGTCATGGGTATGGGGCAGGAGATCCAGGAGGCGAATATCCTGGCCTTTGTCCCTCCGCCCATTGTCGGCCTTTCCCTGGCCGGGGGAGTTGAAGGCTATCTGGAAGTGCGCGGTGACATGGATGTTGAGGAGCTGGAGGCCATGGCCTGGGAACTCATGGCTGCAGCCAACGAGCGGCCGGAACTGGTCAATGCCAGGACCACCTTGGAAACAGACATACCCAATTACCGGGCGGATCTGGACCGTGAAAAGTCCAGGGACATGGGGGTCCCCGTAAATCAGGTATATGAAACCATGCAGAGTACTTTCGGGACCCTGTATGTAGGTGATTTTACCATGCAGGACCGCAACTGGCAGGTGAACCTGCAGTCGGAAAAGGATTTCAGGAGCCGGCCCGAGGACCTGAGCAAGGTGTTTGTACGTTCTGAGCATGGTCAGATGCTGCCCCTGACCTCCCTGGTCTCCCTGGAGCGGGACGTGGGACCCGATGTAATCAACCGGTACAATGTCAACAGCGCAGCAAGGCTAATGGCTGACGCAGCACCGGGCTACACCACCGGCGAAGCCAAGGAGGCGGTGGAAGAAGTGGCGGAAAAGATAATCGGGAATGGAGAGACAAGCCTGGGCTGGATCGGAGAGGCCTTCCAGCTCGATGTTGCCGCCGGTGCGGGAGGCACGGCTTTCGGGCTGGGTCTGGTCATGGTGGTATTGATCCTGGCCGCCCAGTACGAACGCTGGACCCTGCCCCTGGCCGTGGCTTCCGCGGTCCCCTTCGGGGTGCTTGGTGCCTCTCTGGCCGCCATGCTCAGGGGATTTCCCAATGACATTTATTTCCAGGTGGGGCTTCTGGTGCTCATAGGTCTGGCTGCCAAGAATGCCATCCTGATAGTTGCCTTTGCCGCCCAGAACCGGGAAAACGAAGGCATGAACTCCACCGAAGCAGCCTTGAGCGCAGCCAGACAGCGCTTCAGGCCCATCGTCATGACCGCCATGACCTTTATTATCGGAGTTTTGCCCCTGGTCTTCGCCACAGGCGCTGGAGCGGCCAGCCGCCAGGTGATCGGAACCGTGGTGGTGGGAGGCATGCTCCTGGCCAGCACTGTGGCCATTTTGTTCGTGCCTCTTTTTTACAAGCTCATGGACGATGTCTCCTTTTACTTTCACAACCGCAAAATGTTCCGGGATAAAAGGTAGATGCGACTGCAAAAAGTCATATTTCCAGTCGCAGTAGTCAGTGGCCAGTAGTCAGTAGTAACCTGACATCGGGATTTATTTTCAATAGCTGGACTAAGGAGGCGCCAGGGGCAAGACTGACTTGCCATGTAAAACAGATTCGCCCATGCCTCACATGCTGGGGCTCCTCTGGAAATTGGGACCAGGGTCATCCTGCGGCATGCCAACCTGGCCACCACACAACGGTATCTGGAAAGGTCAGCGATGCTGAAGCTCTGCACTGGATTGAAAACATCTACCGTTAAAATCAACCCGGGGCAGGCGTAACTGCCTGCCCCACCGACTCAATCTTTGGATTGGTATTCCTCCCAGGCCTAATTCCAGACTACTCCTGCCACATAGACGTTATACACACAACCACCAGTCACTCATAATGCTTTTATAACCTCTCTCTACAATTGTCTTTCGGGCAGCACAGCTCTAAGCATCGTCAAGTACTTCCCTGATTTTAGCTGCCAGTTCGTTGATTTGATAGGGCTTTCCTAAATACCCCCTGGAGCCAATATTTAAAACATCCAGACCGTTGGAAGCATACCCGCTGGCGATGAGAACCCTGACACGGGGATCAAGGTGCAGCAGTTCCTGGAGGCATTTGCGTCCGCCCATGCCCGGCATGTTCAGATCCAGCAGCACCAGGTCAACATTTTCCCCCTGCTGTTTATAGATATCCAGAGCCTCTTCTCCGCTGGAGGCCACTCTGGCGGAATAACCCAATGATTCCAGAGCCTCCCGGGTCAGTTCCCGGATTTCCGGTTCATCGTCCACCACCAGGATTGTTTCCCGGCCTCCCGGGGCATTTTCAGCCGGAGCAGACTCATCTGGCTGCAATGCATCAGCTTCCTGGACAGGAAAAAATATCTTGAAGGTTGTACCCTGTCCGGGTTCGCTGTAGCACTGGATGTAACCGCCGTGCGCATTGATAATGCCGTAAGCAGTGGCCAGACCCAGGCCGTTGCCCTTGCCGGTTTCCTTGGTGGTGAAGAAGGGGTCGAATATGTGGTGCAGTGTCTCCCTGTCCATGCCGCATCCAGTGTCGGTCACAGACAAAAGGACATAATTCCCAGGAGTTACGCCGGGATGCAATTTTACGAAAGCCTCGTCCAGGACCACACTATTGGTCTCAAAGGCAAGCCGTCCTCCCTGGGGCATGGCGTCCACAGCATTGTTGGCCAGGTTGAGAAGCACCTGCTCGATCTGAACCGGATCGGCAGCAATAGGTTCGATGTAAGGATCAAGGTGCAGCTCAAGGGCGATCATTTTGGGGACAACCCGCTCAAGCATTTGGAAGACTTCCTGCAGTTCTTCATTGAGATCCACTTGAACTTTTTGGAACTTTGCTTTGCGGCCTGCAAGCAACAGCTGTTGAACAAGACTGGCTGAGCGTGCTATGGAGCGAGATATGGCCTGCAGTCTGGAAATGTCAGGATGATCCGCAGACTTGTCCTGTAAAAGAAACTCGATGTTGCCGCTCATGGTCTGCAAGAGGTTGTTGAAGTCATGGGCCACCCCACCGGCCATGATGCCTATGGATTCCATCTTCTGGGCCTGAAGGAGTCTGGCCTGTAGCTGTTCGCGTTCCTGTTCGGCCCTCTTGCGGCAGAGGATAGTCCAAAGGCCGGACATGAGAAGCTCAAGCTGGCGGACATCATCGTCACTATAGGCGGTTGGCTTGTTGGCTGCACCGGCAACGATAACAATCCTGTCCTGGTCAAAGATGGGGACATTCATATGCCGGGTTACATGGACATGACCCTCGGGCATGCCTTTTTTCAAAGGAGATGACGTCGAGTAATCATTGGTGATAATTGCACGGCGCTGGCGGATGGCTTCGCCCCAGAGTCCTGTATCGCATACCTTGAACTCCACATGTTTGTCCTTGATCGCGCATTCCTGCATGGCTTTGCTGGACCATGCAAACATGTTAAGCACCGTTTCATCCTCACTGGGGAAAGCTACGTAACCCATTGAACTGCCGGTCAGGGACACTGCTGCCTCCATTGCGAAATGTGTGAGTTCGGTTACGCTGGCGTCCTTCATGTTATTAAGGTCAAGAAGGGTCTGAAGACGTTTTTCATTCAGGCGGATCGTTTCCTCGGCCTTTTTCAACTCAGTGATATCCGTGATAATAGTGGCGAATTTATTTTTCTCCGGTGAAACAACAGAAATGCGTAAATGCTTGTTCAGTGGTTGATAATAAGTTGAAAAATCCAATGGTGTCCCGGTAATTGCAACCTGAGAAAATTCCTGCCAATAGGGAGGTGTATCGGTGCCGTACACTTCTGTGGCCAGTTTTCCCACAGCTTCTGCTTTGGAAATGCCTGTCATTTTTGTAAATGCCTGGTTGCAGTCAATAATGCGATAATCTATTGCTTCTCCCCGGCTGTCAAAAACCAGCTCATGCAAAACCACTGCTTCAGTCATTGCGGAAAAAAGAGACCTCAGCTTTTGCTCACTTTCCCGCAAGGCTTCTGCCTTTTGTTTATACTCAGTAATATCCCTCAGCTGTTCAATAAGCTGGACGACATTTCCTTTCTCATCCAGTATGGGATTACTGCGGCATTCAAGATAAATGCCCAGTTCCGGAACAAACTTTTCTATCTGCTCTGCCTTCCTGCTTTTAAGGGCCTTTCTTGTGGCACATTCTTCACATTCCTGGAGGCGTCCTATGAGCTCAAAACATTTTCTTCCTTTTACCTCATCCAGAGACATGCCCAGCAGGTCGTAGCCAGTCTGGTTGTAGCGCTCTATACTCAAGTCGGGGTACTGGATGGCCAGGACATCTGAAACACCGTTGATGATACCCTCAAGCAGTCTTTTCTGGGCTTTCATTTCCTGCTCAGAACGCTTGAGATCAGTAATGTCCAGCAGTGAAGCCACGCTTTTGTCCGTACCGGGTATCATGTCGATATATAAGTAAATGTTCTTCACATTACTGTCTTTATCCACAAACCTGAATTCGTATTCAGTTAAAGCTTTTTTTCTGTCTTTACGTCTTAGATTATGCTGGTGCCGCATGCTCTCAAGGTCTTCCGGGACTACAAATTCCATCCAGGTTTTTTTGTTTTCAATCTGTTCAGGGTGATATCCAGCCAGCTGGGCAAATCTGGCATTGACAAGGGATATGGTGCCATCTTTTTCCAGGATACAGCTTGCAGTCCCTGTATTCTCAAAAACCGTCCTGTATTTTTCTTCACTTTTACGGAGGGCTTCTTCTGTTTGTTTATGCGCGGTAATATCCGAAACAAACCCCTGATAATGAGTGAAACTGCCAGTTGCATCCCGCACTGCCCGGATATTTATGGATGCCCAGAACACTGACCCATCCCGCCTGAGAAAGCGGCACTCAAAATTTTGCACCTGGCCGCGGGTTGCAAGCTGTTGCTGCAGTTTGCTTCTGTCTTCAGGATCTGCGTATAACTGGCTGGGGATATCAGTTATGGAGTCAATGAGTTCTTCGGGAGTATCATAACCGTGCATCTGGGCCAGAAACGGGTTGGTTGATAGCAAATGTCCATCCGAGGTGGTGGTGAAAACGCCTATCGGGGCATTTGTGAACAGCTCCTGACACTGTTCCGGGGTGAGTTCGGAAAGGCCTTTAGATGTGTTATCCTGTGGCATGACCGCTCCAAACAGGTTTAGGTGAGATCGACAAAAACTGTATGACCCTATTTCTGAATTTATCCAAAGGCGGCCTTTTTTCCGTGCATGATTGCGAAAAAAAGTTTGTCAAATTGTAACAGTTCAGCTGTGTCATCGCATGTGCCATAGGGCGAGCCTGTCCCCTGCTTTCCATAAAAATGGCTAAAATGTTACACCAAATTATTATTGTGATGCGCCTGCAAAAAGTCGGGAAATGAAAAATTCAGAAATCAACAATCTGCATAACTCTCTGATTTTACTGACCCCTGATCTCTGACGTCTGTGACTGCAAAAATGACTTTTTGCAGTCACATCTATTGTTATTCAGAATGAACAGTTTCAGGACTCTTGCCCATAAATTTAATAAATGTAGCCAATATATCCAGGTTTATCTGCTTATGCATTTTATCTTTCATTAATTTAAAAGCTTCAAATGGACTGCGCTTATTAGCATATACTCTGTTTGTAGTTAGTGCATCAAAAATATCACAACAAGTTACAATTTGTACATAGTGAGGAATTTTTTTAATTCTGTCTGGATAACCTTCTCCATCCAGTTTTTCATGATGATTCCTGATAACAAATTTTGTTTTATAAGATAAACTTAAATTACTGCAAGCTTCTATACCATATTCAGGATGCTTTTTCATAATTTCCCACTCTTTATTATTTAAAGCACCAGGCTTATTAAGAGTATGGTGTGGAATTAAAGATTTTCCTATATCATGCAGAAAGGCACCAGATCCTATATAAGTTATATCTTTTTTATCATAATTATATTGATTAAGTAGAAATGCTGAATAAACAAAAACATTCACAGAATGAGTATAAGAATAATAATCATGACTTATCAGTTTGCGTACAGATGCTAAATTTTCAGGTTTAGAAAGAAAATCTATAGTCTGATCTATAACATTTAATAAATCTTTAAACTTATAATCTGATGACAGTTTTTCATTTATCACTTCATAAGATAGATCAGTTGCTAAATTATAAAAAGTCTTGCTTCTTTCATGTAAAGGGATATTTTCATCATACAAAATTTTATCTAAATTTTCTACTAAATACCTATCATAACTTTCAGCCTCATTATATGGTATATATACAGTTTCAATGTTTAAATTATACAATCTATCTCTTTGCGAAAGAGAAAATGCTTCCTTTTTGTTTGTCAATAATACGTAATTATTACCTCTTTTTATGTATATTCGAAAGTCATTTACTTTATTAGGTTGTATTGAATATATTGATACAGGAAAAAATTGCTCAAGATCACCATTTTGATTCGACTTCATTTAAGGATCCTTTAGATGCCCATTTATTGCTATACTGAAAAAAATATATAATATCACAAGCTCCATGACTTGAATCATAATACGAGACAACAATCACCTATATTTCACATTTTATGCCCCATGACAACCCAGAACATAATCCACAAAAAAATGTATATTAACCAGGGGTAACCATTCAGGGGGACCTCGGTGGTGACTGAGGGCACAAGGCCAGGGGGCTGTCCCCGCTTAACCCATCAGGGGGGGGATGCCAATTTGCCTGTCTGCCATGCAGGTAATGCTTTGCTAAGGATCTTTATTCTTCAAAACCGTGTGTGCGGAGCACCCGCCTGCCCGATAAAATTCCGCAGGACAGCAAAGCGTATTTTAGTCGGGTGTACGCCTGAAGGCTTCCCGTGCCTAAGAAGATTTTTTGGCACCCCAGTTGAATGCCCTGCGGGCCAGCTCTTTGAGCTATTCAACGGGGCAGGCTGGCAACTTCGTTGCACACCCCGGTGAAACCCGCTGCGCTGACCCAGCACTCACTTTTCCATTTGTTTGCTTGTGATGAAACCGAAATTATTAAAGTGAGTGCTGGGTGTTTCACGGGGCGAGCGGGCGGCTCTGCCGCTCACGGCTGGGGAGTACGCCTCAAGTCTATTCTCGGTGGCAATTGCTGGCATCCCCTGAATGGTAACACGTAAACTCCCCTCCTTAGCCAAGGAGGGGCTGGGGGTGGTTGTATGAGCTCCCTTCCTTTTATCAGGGACAGGAATTTATCAGGGACAGGCACAATGGACAGATGACCCTTGGAGGAAAAGCCTGGCCTGGTTTGATTATACCGGCATATACAAATATCTTGACCCCCAAGCCCGAAACGCATTAAATGCCCTGGTTACAGCATCGCATCTGTTGACCAAAAAGACCCAGGGCAAACCAAAGGAGCGATACGCAGCCAAGATTCGGCTGATCCGCATTCTCTTTGCCCGGGGCTGGGATCGTCAGAGAATCCTGGATCTGTTTAAAGTGCTGGACTGGCTGATGTCCTTACCTGAAGACCTGGAATCCAAAATTTTCAGTGATATTCGTCAAATAGAGGAGGAGTATCAAATGCCATACGTAACAAGCATAGAAAGAATCGCCCTTAAAAAGGGCATGCAGGAGGGCATAGAGAAAGGCATGCAGCAGGGCATGCAACAGGGCATGCAAAAAGGCGAAGCCCAGCTGCTTCTGCGCCAGCTGGCCCTTAAGTTTGGTCCTATCCCGGAAGACAAGCAACGATTGATTGAGTCTGCCGATTCTCAAAAACTGAGGCAATGGTCAGAACGTATCCTTACTGCCCAGAGCATGGACGAAGTTTTGAATGACAGCTAATCCCCATCTGTCAGGCAGGAATCCTTTGGGGTGCCAAAAATCTTCTTAGGCACGGGAAGCCTGCAGACGTACACCCGACTAAAATGCGCTTTGCTGTCCTTCGCAATTTTAGCGGGCAGGCAGGTGCTTCGTACACACGGTTTTGAAGATTAAAGAGGGCCAGAAAGACTTTACCGGCCTCTCAAGCAGGAAACTTTGCATGATTCCTGCCCCCTGAATGCTTACCATTAAACTAAACATGAGCCTGAAGTTTACGTTTTGTTCAGGTCTTCGATGATTTTTTTCAGCTCACTGGCTTGATTGGCAAGATCAGACACCGCCTGAGCCGACTGGTTCATGGCATCGGCGGTTTCCCTGGCAATGCGGTTCACGTCCTCCATACTTTTGTTCACTTCCTCGCTGGCAGAGGACTGCTCCTCGCTGGCAGTGGCTATGGAGCGCACTTGATCAGCGGCCTCCTGGGCCAGATTTACGATTTCCTGCAGAGCCTGGCCGGAGCTGTTGGCCAGCTCTGTAGCCTTCTCCACGGCTTGAACAGACTGATCCATGCTGTCCATATTGGACCTTGTGCTCTCCTGAATGGAACTTACTGTCTTTTCAACTTCCTTGGTGGCGTTCATGGTCTTTTCCGCCAGTTTGCGCACTTCGTCGGCCACTACGGCAAAACCCCGTCCGGCATCCCCGGCCCGGGCCGCCTCAATGGCAGCGTTGAGGGCCAGAAGGTTGGTCTGATCGGCTATATCGTCAATCACAGTCATTACTTTGCCGATTTCTTCAGACTGCTTCCCCAGGGAGCCCAGATTTTCTTTCATGGCCCTGGACTGCTCCTGAACCTCTTTAATGGCGTCCACGGACTGTTTGACAACCCCAGCCCCTTCTTCAGCTTTGGCCTTGGCCGCATCCGTCTGCTCCGCAGCCCCGGAAGCATTCCTGGCCACCTCAAGCACTGTAGCGTTCATTTCCTCCATGGATGTGGCTGTTTCGCCGATCCTGTTCGTTTGTTCTTCGGTTCCCCGGCTGGCCTGCTCCACCTGGGCTGACAATTCTTCCGTGGCCGAGGCCACATTGTCTGAAATTGTTATAGCTTTGGCAGCAGTATCGGATATGAGCTGATTTTGTCTTTTTATTTCCTCTTCTTTGTCTTTTAGCTCTGTCATGTCCAGGTAAATACAGCACCCTCCAATGCACTGGTCATCCAGGTCGTAAAGAGGATAAACATTGGCCAGCACGTGTGTCTGGCGTCCTTTATGTCCGGTGATGACGACTTCCAGGTTTTTGAACACTTCTCCCTGAGTGATGGATTTACCAACCGCGGTCTTCCTTCCAGGGTCGTTATAAAAGACTTCGGCAAGAGTTTTGCCGAGCTGCTCCGAGGGAGAGGTATCAATCTGCAGCATGTCCATACATATCTGATTGGTAAAAAGTATCCTCTCCTGAGTATCCACAAGGAGAAAGGGCATTGGAAGGCCTTCGATTATCCCTGACTTAAGGCCTTTTTCATATTTCAACACGCTGGAGGCCTTATAAACGGATTCCACCAGCCCGGATAACTGCCCATGCTGAAATCTGTTTTCTTCTATCTGTTTCAGTGGTTGTCCTTGAGCCAGATTAGCAGCAAGTCGCCCCGCACTATGTATATCACAGAGCAATCTCCGGACCAGTATCAAGTTCCCGGCCATAATCAATGCTCCAACAACTGCAACAACCAGGGCAGCAGAAGCATTCTGTTCAGTGGTCAATAATACTCCCACTGCCAGAACAGCCATTAAAATAATTCCGGTAATCAGGAATATGATAATCTTTTTGCCTGAATCCATCTTTATCCTCTGCTTTGGACCTGGATATTCAACTCACGATCAAGCTTTACGCCTGCACTTGTTTGACTCCGAAAAATTTATCAAAAACCCTCTGAAAATCCTGACTGCTCACAGGTTTTCCTATATAATCATCCATACCTGCATCCAGAAACCTTTCCCTGTCACCTGACTGGGTATGGGCGGTAACAGCAATTATCGGGACATCTCTTTTTGAACCAGCAGACTTTGCCTCCCGGATTGCCCTGGTAGCTTCCAGACCTGTCATCTCAGGCATCTGGATATCCATAAGGACGCAGTCAAAATCATGCCTGAAAAATTCTTCAACCGCCTGCTTGCCGTTGGGGGCTAAAACCACATTGTGTCCGAACTTTTTCAGAAGGGTCACCATAAATTTCTGATTCAATGGTTCATCTTCAGCCAGAAGGATATTCAAAAAATCCCGGGACTGCTCTGTTGAAAGAGCTTTGCCTGGCGTTTCCCGGTCATCCCGGGCAGACAGACCGAAAGGCAGGACCACATGCACCGTGGTTCCCTCCCCGGGCAGGCTGTCAATGTCTATGTTGCCGTTCATCAGTTCCACCAGGCGCTTGACTATGGACAGGCCAAGCCCGGCACCCTGATGCTTGCGGGTATAAGAACCATCCAGCTGTTCAAAGGGAGTGAACAGATTTTTCAACTGGTCTTCAGGGATACCAATACCAGTGTCGGATACAGCAAACTTTATTCTCACATCACCGCCCTTTGCAGCGCAAAGAGCATCCAGCCGGATCTCAACGACCCCCTTTTCGGTGAATTTAAGGGCATTGCTTACCAGGGTAATAAGTATCTGTTTGACCCGGACAGCGTCACCTATGACCTTTGCAGGAACATCATCGCCTGGTAGATATTCAAGAAAAACACCTTTCTCTCTGGCTGAAGCATCAAAAATATCATGAATAGAGCCAAGCGCTTCTCCAAGATCAAACTCCGAATTAAAGATGCTCATTCTTCCGGTTTCAACGCTGGACAGGTCAAGAATATCCGAAAGGAGGCGGGCAAACCTCTGAGATGACTTGATAGCCATGTCCACGTATTCCTGCTGCTCCTCATCCAGGGTTGTAGTCTGAAGAAGCTGCATCATTCCCATGATTCCATTAAAGGGAGTTCTCAACTCATGACTCATATTGGCCAGAAACCTGGATTTGGCCTGGTTGGCAGCCTCGGCCTGTTCTTTGGCCTTGAGCAGTTCTTTTTTGTCCCTTTTGCGGTCGGTGATATCCCGGATGACATAAACCATCCCCACAGGCATACTTTCTTTGTCGTAGACTACTGCGCCATTGATCTCCGTATCAATGGAAATGCCCTCTTCAAAATTCAGCCTGTATTCCTGCGGGCCGATGTTCTTTTCAAGCCTCTTTAGGGCATTCTCCTGGGCCCGAGGCAAATCACGGGCATCAATAAAGGAAAAGAGACTTCTCCCGTAGATGCTTGCCTGGGGAATATAACTCAGGCCGGGATAAGCCAGCTCATTAACAAAGGTAATTATTCCCTCCAGATCGGTCCTGACAATCAAATCCGGGACAGCCTGCAAAATCTTGCGCTGCATTTCCTCGCTTTCCAGCAATGCCTCCTCAGCCAGCTTACGTTCGGTGATATCGGTATGAGTACCGATCATGCGCAAAGGGGAGTCATCTGGGTTTCGTTCCATGATTTTGCCTTGCCCCTGGATCCAGATCCATGAACCGTCTTTATGTTTAAATCGAAACTCGATATCAAACGTTTCAGTCTTTCCGGCGATACAATCCTCTATGGCCGAGGTGGCTTTCTGCAAATCTTCAGGGTGTACTCGCTCTGCCCAGCCTGAAAAGTGCTGGGGGAATTCATTGGGGGAATAACCAGCCATGGTGTAATAACGATCATCAAAGTAGGTTTCATTGGTTACCAGGTTCCAGTCCCAGATACCCTCGTTTTTGACCGCCATGGCCCGATCCAGACGTTCTTCGCTGGTGCGCAGTCTTTCGGCCTGAGCATGTTCCCGGGTTACGTCGCGAAACACAAGTACCGCACCGGTGATGTTGCCATGACTGTCTCTGATGGGGGCCGCAGAATCAGCAATATGATATTCCTCTCCGGTTCTGGATAACAGCATGACGTGACTGGCAAGCCCTAGAGTATGTCCAGTGGCAAAAACCTTTTGAAGCGGGTTGTCAACCACGGCACGGGTGTCTGCATTGACGATCCTGAGGACATCGCTCAGCAGACGCCCCCGGGCTTCGGCTTCATCCCAGCCGCAGAGCTTTTCAGCCACAGGGTTCATCTGGACCACCCGGCTATCCATGTCAGTGGAAATCACTCCGTCACCGATGGCCTGTAATGTTCTGGCCAGGCTTTGTTCGCTCTCCTGCAGCTTTGCCAGTACCTTTTTATGTTCAGTAATGTCTCTGGCTGCAGCATATATCTGTCGCCCCAGGGGTCTGGAGCGCCATTCAATCCAACGGTAAGACCCATCCTTGCAACAAAAGCGGTTCACGTAGTTTAAAACCTGCTCCTGGTTCTCCAGCCTGGAAACTGCTGCCACGGTTGACTCCACGTCATCCGGATGCACAAAATCCAAAAACATGCGTCCTTCCAGTTCCTGGGTGGTATAGCCAAGCACTTTTTCCCATTCCGGATTGAGACGGAGAAATCGACCATCGACATTGGCTATGCAGAGAAGATCAAGACTGGAATTGAAGTAAAGCTCCAGCTCCTCGCTTTTTTTCTCTATCTGATCCTGGGCCTGCTTATGCTCAGTAATATCTGTTATAAAACCATGATAATGGGTGATACTGCCGGATTCATCGCGCATGGCTAAAACGTCTATGGATGACCAGAGCCATGAACCGTCACGTCTTATAAGCCGGCACTCAAAGTTTTCCACCTGCTGGTGAACTTCAAGCAGCTGCAATATTTTATTCCTGTCTGAGGATTCGGCATAAAATTCACTGGCAATATCAGTTATGGAATCAATCATTTCCTGGGGGGTGTCATAACCGAACATCTTTGCCATGGCTGGGTTTGCTGTAAGAAACCTGCCCTCGGGAGTAGACGTGAAAACGCCCATAGGGGCTTTTATCAGCAGTTCCTGACATTTTATCGGGGAGGGAACAGAAGACTTTTTGCAAGTACCGTCTTCAGACATGATATGCTCCATTTTCTATATTCTGGGTTGCAAGGCTCTGCTGCATCACCACAGAGTAAGCATTCAGGGGGTACTCAGTTTTAGTTCCTGGCACCAGGCCTGGGGACTGTCCCGCACTTATTTTTCCAACGCCAACAGCCAAAAATTGTCCATCAGAAAAAAATAAGTGCGGAACTGTCCCCGGTCACGCCAGAAGCGTGATTCCGGCACCCCCCTGAATGCTTACCAGCCTTCTATATTATGATTCCTGCGAATGGTATTCCTCTCAAGTTTAATACCTGACTATCGTCGTGGCATAGTCTTGGTATTCACTCAACCACACATCATCCACAGTGCTTTCTGAGCATTATTTACAATATTTCTGAAAATTAACGGCTTCTCGCCACGTTACAATGCTACGCAGGTCCATACTTCTATTCATTCTCCAGAAAAGACTTGATTTCCATTCTGCACTTTTCAAGCTCTTTTTCCAGTTCAGTTGCTTTATCTTGTAGACCGTCCACACTGCCTTCCTGCAGGTCTTTTTCTATTTCTTTGGCTGTCTCTGAGACGCGCAAACAGCCGGCATTGGCTGAATTACCCTTGATTGAATGCGCTTCTTTGAATGCTCGTTTCCAGTCTTTATGGTCCAGAGCTTCTTTCAAGACGGCCATGTTTGCCGGGCTGCCTTCAAGATACAGGGTTAGGATCTCGCAGGCCAGCTCAGAATCATTCCCCATCCGGGTCAATAGAGCCTCCTGGTCAAAAACAGGATTCTCAGGCTGCTCTGAGGTTGAAGCAGGGGCAACATCCTTTGATGGACCTGTCTCACCTGTATCACCGTCATGTCCATCTTCTTTTTCCAGCCACCTGTTCAAAACCTTTAGAAGCTCCTGATGACTGACAGGCTTGCTGACATAATCGTCCATGCCGGCCTCAAAGCATCTGTCCCTGTCCTGATTCATGGCTCCGGCGGTCATGGCGATTATCGGGATTTTGGGATTGAGGGATTGAGGAATTTTGGGATTGAAGGATTTTGGGATTGAGGGATTATGGTATTCTGGGGTTGAGGGGTTCAGGGGTTGGCTCTCCCACCTTCTGTCTCCTGTTCTCTGTTCTCTTTCCTCTGTCCCATGCTCCATCCTCCTTATCTCTTGTGTCGCCTCCAGTCCGTCCATTTCCGGCATCTGCACATCCATAAGTACCAGATCATAGCTTTGGTTCTGCAAGGCCTCAACCGCCTTCAGTCCAGTATCTACAATGTCCGCACTCAGCCCCATTTTATTAAGCAGGCCGACAGCCACTTTCTGATTGACCGGGTTATCCTCGGCAACAAGCACATGGCCTTTAAATTTTATCAGCTCGGATTGCTGTCTTTTTATCTCCCGGGCCTGATGCCTGGTGATGATGGAATGGCCCGGGGCTTTGCCGGCACTGGAAAGAACCGTCAGCAGGGTATCAAAGAGTTCGGACTGGCGGACGGGCTTGTTCAGGTAGGCATTAAAGCCCTGTTCTTCAAAAATTTTGGCATCACCGGGACGTCCCAGAGAGGTCAGCATTACCAGAGGCAGATCATTAAACTTACCACTCTTTTTTATACGCTGGCCAAGCTCCCCTCCGTCCATAGCTGGCATATGCATGTCCAGAATGGCCATGGCAAAAGAATTGCCCTCTGAGTAAACCCTGTCCAGTATGCGCAGGGCCTCATGTCCCCCAGAGGCCTGCTCTACCTCTACTCCCCAGGCCTCAAGCTGTTTTTTCAGAATTTCCAGGTTGGTTTCATTATCATCGACAATAAGTATATGCTCACCATGCAGATCCTGTGGCAGAGCAGGCAGGGGCTCTTCCTGCTTCTTCTGCAGGGTGAGCCGGGCCGTGAACCAGAACTTACAACCCCGGCCGTATTCACTTTGGACCCCGACTTCACCACCCATCATTTCAGCCAGTTGCCTGGATATAGCCAGACCAAGGCCTGTACCGCCGAATTTGCGGGTGGTGGATGCGTCCACCTGGGAAAACTTGTTGAAAAGAAGGTCAATCTTGTCTTCAGGAATACCAATGCCGGTGTCCTGGACTGTGAAGAGAAGCAGAACATCATCTGCACTGACCTCTGACCTCTGCACCCTGACCACAACCTCTCCCTGGTGAGTAAACTTGATGGCATTGCCCACCAGGTTGGTCAGTATCTGTCGCAGGCGTCCGGGGTCGCCCTGGACCTGGGCCGGTACATCCGGATCAGGCAGACAGATCAGTTCCAGCCCCTTTTCATCAGCCCGTACAGCCATGAGAGAGGCCAGGTCTTCAAGCAGGTAGCGCAGGTTGAAATCTACGCTTTCCAGTTCCAGACGACCGGCCTCGATTTTGGAAAAGTCCAGGATGTCGTTTATCAGGGCCAGCAAAGCCTCGCCGCTGCTCTGGATGGATTCGGCCAGGCTTCTTTGTTCCGGACGCAGCTCGGTATCCATAAGCAGATCGGTCATACCGATCACACCATTCATAGGAGTGCGGATTTCGTGGCTCATATTGGCCAGAAATTCGGACTTGGCCCGGGTGGCTTCCTGGGCTTTGTCCCTGGCTTCCTGTAAATCCAGTTGGGACTGCTTAAGCTCGGTAATATCCATTATGTGCCCGGCAACCCGGACTATTCTACCGGAATCGTAAACCGGCCAGGCTGCGGTTCGCACCCAGAGTCTGCGACCTCTGGCTGAGACAAAAGGAAACTCCTGGTCATAAGCAACGCCCTTTTCCGCGCATGCCTGAAAGGCATTGGATACCCTGGACCTGTCCTCTTTATAATAACATTCCAGGCTTTTGGAAATAAGCTCTGAAGAAAGGGTGGGGTTATGATTAACCTCGAAATCATGAATCAGGTATGCTCCCCTGGTCCAGGTCATGGTCCGGGCATCAATGTCCCATTCCCATCCTCCAACCCTGGCCATTTCTTCCATGGAGGTGAGTATTTCCTGCTGCTTACGCAGCTCCTCTTCCAAGTGTTTTTTTTCAGTAATATCTGCAACTAAGGCAAAGGAGCCGTTGAATTCTTTGTCCTTGAACAACGGGGTGGAAGAAACCAGGGTCCATACGGTGGATCCGTTTCTGTGAATGAGTCTTAATTCATATTTTTCCGCCTTGCCGGATTTTCGATTTTCCCAGATACGGTTAAATTTATCCTGATCTTCCGGGTGAATAAAGTCCCAGATACTATGATCGGTAACTTTCTCTGGTGAATATCCGAGCATCAGTGCCATTGAGCGGTTAGCAAAACTCAGCCTGGCCTGTCTGTCCAGTATTCGGATACCTTCATTGGCATTTTCAACAATGAGCCTGTACCTCTCCAGAGTCTGCCGGAAAGTATCCTCGGTTTTCTTTTTTTCAGTCACGTCCCGGCAGCAATACAGGTACAAGCCTTTTTCATGAAGCTGCTCAGGCAGGCGTTTGATATTCACCAGGAGATACCGCCAGTGGCCCCGGGAGTCTTTGATGGCGCACTCCCGGTTGCTTATTTCCTGTTCATCTTCGACAAGCTCCCCGGATTTAATAAGACGTGACCCCAGTACATGCTCAATGTTGGCCATTTCCAGCAGTTCCTGCCTTGACCGGCCGAAAATCACATGGGCATTGGGGCAGACAAATGTCAGGTCTCCCTGTGCATCAGTGAGGAACACGGCGTCGTTGATGCTTTCCAGTATACTGCGGTAGAAGAATTCCTGCTCCCGCAGGGATTCTTCCGCCAGCTTGCGTCTGGTGATATCCGTATGTGTCCCGATCATGCGCAGGGCTTTGCCGGTCTCGTCTCTTTTGACTGCACTGCCCCGGCCCAGGATCCATACCCAGTTTCCATTTCTGGCCTGCATGCGATATTCGACAGCAAAGGAGTCCACCAGGTTGTTTATACAGTCCAGGTTGGCCTGGTAGGCTTTTTCCTTCTCTTCAGGATGAATCAGATCCAGCCAAGTCTGCACATGCCCGGGCACTTCTGCAGAATCATATCCCAGCATGGAGACATATCCCGGGCTGAAGTACACCTCTCCAGTGCTCACATCCCAGTCCCACAGACCGTCTTTTGTGGCCTCCATGGCCAGAGAAAAACGCTCTCTGCTCTCCAGCAGCTCTTTTTCGGCCTTTTTGCGGTCTGTAATATCCTGGATTATTGAATAAAGCACCTGCCTGCCATGGGACTCGATTTTGCTGCTGAACACCTCTACATCCCTGATGGAACCATCAGCCAGGCGGTGCTGGAATTCAAACCAGAATTTGTCTCTGCTTCTGGCCCTTTCCAGTTCTTTGTGCAGTTCATCCGGTGATAGCGTATTAATTTCCTGGATATACTTTTTCTTCAGCTCCTCCCGGGACCAGCCGTAAAACTCTGCAGCAGCATGGTTGGCGTCGATAATTGCCCCGGTATCCGGATCTACCATCAGTTTTACAGCGGCATGCTTTTCAAACAGATTTGTGAACATCTGTTCGCGTTTTCTTAACTCGTCATGTTGTTCTTTAAGCCGGGTTATGTCCTCAAAGGTGGTATATACCTGACAGGGTTTTGAGTCGCCCGGATGAAACATGGGAACAGCAGTGATGGACAGCCAGATATGATCATTACTGACTGGGTGGTACACACCGCGGGTCACCGGCCCTGTGGTCTTTCCGGATTTAAGAGCAGTCATGGCTGGGTGTTGTGAACCAGGCACTTCTGAACCATCCTCCTGGATCATCTTCCACTGCGGGTCCATGGAACTCCTGCGCACAATCTGTTCTGAAGTGAGGCCAAGTATCCTTTCCGCAGCCGGGTTGACCGAAATGATCACTCCTTCAGCATCCTGGTACACAACCCCCTGGGCCATGGTTTCGAAGAGGAGGCGGTGTTTTTCTTCACTGGCCCCAAGCGCCTCCTGGACCTGCTTACGCTCGGTAATATCCGTGGTGAAGCCCTGACAGGCCACGAGGCGACCATCTTCATCCAGTACAGCCCGTGCATTTCTGGAAACCCAGAACTCGGTACCGTCCCTGCGGCGCATACGGTATTCATGGTTGACCAGCTCTTTTTTATCTTCCAGGTGTCGCAGGAAAGCCGCCCTGTCAGCGGGGTTTGCATATAACTGTGAGGCAATGTCCGTGACCGACTCCACCATATCCTGCGGTGAATCATACCCGAACATCCTGGCCAAAGCAGAATTGACATAAATAAGCTTTCCCTCAGGGGTGGAAGTGAAGATGCCTGTAGGCGCATTTTCCAGAAGGTCCCTGCAGTCCATGAACCCTGTCCCGCCGGGCAGGTTTTGAGAAGGTGGAAATGAGGAGTTTTTTGTGGTCATTTAATACTCCGGATTGAAGGTGGGTCAGCAGAAGCATAGATCATCCAGCAATGACAAATCTATACTTGAATAGTGTACAAAGTTAATATGTCAGTTTATAAACTTATGATCAAGAGTACAATTTACATAAATCGTTAATAATAATCAGTTTCACCACTATCTGGCACTTTAAAATATACAGTAGTGCCCTTACCGTGCTGGAGGTTTATTCAGATCCGTCCCCTGTGCTTCTCCACTAATTCTTTACACAGATCAAGTCCCAGGCCGTACCTTTTTCACCTTCAGTACACTGGACAGATCTTCCCTGGTTAATAGTAAAACTTTAGTCGCTGTGTCTTGGTCCATGCCTGCTCCGTTGTCACAAACCGAAACCTGGCCATGGCACCTTATATAGCCATGGACAGATACGTTGCCACCCTGATACATGAATTTGAGCGCATTGAAAAGCAGTTTGCGATAGAAATACTGGCATTTGCAATATCATTCAGGCAGACTGATTACAGTGTGTAGACCATGTAGTCATCCACGCCGACCTTAAGGAACTTCTCCCGGTCAATGGGTGCCAGCAATCACCACCGAGAGTTGACACCAGGCGAACTCCCAAGTCGAGAGCGGAAACCCCGCCGGCCTGTCACGCCCCTGGTGTGATGAAACAAACGAATACAAATATCTTGACCCCCAAGCCCGCAACGCATTAAATGCCCTGGTTACAGCAGCGCACCTGTTGACCAAAAAGACCCAGGGCAAACCAGAGGAGCGATACGCAGCCAAGAGGGAGCATTACCCGTTTCTGAAAAACCGGATGGGGACAGTCCCGAAGCCGGGGACAGTCCCCGTACCAAGAGCGCAATAAACAGTTTTAACCAAAACAAGCTATGATAAAATCCTTATGTATTCAGTTTTCAGAAACGCGTAATGCTCCCGCCAAGAATCGCCTGATCCGCATTCTCTTTGCAAGGATAGCCAATCCCCATGTGTCAGGCAGGAATCCTTTGGGGTGCCAAAAATCTTCTCTGGCACGGGAAGCCTTCAGACGTACACCCGACTAAAATGCGCTTTGCTGTCCTTCGCAATTTTAGCGGGCAGGCGGGTGCTCCGCACACACGGCTTTGAAGAGTAAAGTTCCGTTTTTTCTTGGAAGGTCGGGTCATGATCAGCTCCGCAAAGGCAAATAATTATCATGAAGGGAAAGGCCAAGCCTTTTTTCTTAGCGTATATCTTTCTAGGCAAATTAATCTGTCGCTAAAATCAATCTGAAATGAGAACTGATTTGTTTGGGGCAGGATAAAAAAGTGGCAGGATCAAGACTAAGTGCATGTTCGGAGAGAAGTTTAAGCCTGCGGAACGTGTCAATGAAAATGAGCTGGGAGTTCCCGCAGGGGGTTCACCGGAGCGGGGAAAACTCTTCTCTTCTTCGTTGCCTGTTTGACAATCACACATATGTGTTATACTTTATAGTATAACTATATGCTGTATAGGAGGCGCGGCTTATGCGGATGAAAGTGTTTAACAAAGGACAGGTGGTCATTCCTGTAGAAATACGTAAAGCGCTTGATATCAAACCTGGTGACAGTATTGAAGTGAACTTCGATCATGAACGTCGCTTAATCCAACTTCGTAAACCTGATAAAAATGAGTCCCGGGTCCTGGCAGGCTCTCTGGCTGCTTATGCCAAAGGAAAACAATTCCCAAGCCGAAGCGGGATGCATGAGGCCTTAAAGCAGGGGATGATCAATGAGTGATATTCCATTGGATACCAATGTAATCGTCCGTTATCTAACTGAGTCATCCCAAGACGTAGACGCGAAATTTGAAGGCGCGATTGGCTTTTTTGAAAAACTGGAGGCTGGAAGCTTGTCGGTTTTTCTCCCGGATCTTGTACTGTTCCAGGCCTATTTTGTACTGACAAGCTTTTATAAGGCGCCCCGAGCCGAGGTAGCGGACAAATTTCGGCGAATTGTCGAGTTCTCGGGTATTCGCATGACGGACAAGAACGTCATTATTGCGTGTTTAAGCAGGCTTCAGTCACAGAACCTGGATGTTGTTGATTGTTACCTCCTGGGGTGGGCAGAAAGTAGAGGAGTCAACTGCGTGTATTCCTTTGACAGTGACTTGGAGAAAAATGGTCTGGAACTTTTAAAAATAAAGTAAAGCACGGGACAAACCGGCTTCCATCAGGGCAAGTTCTTGGCTTTTGTAAAAAAATTGCCCAGGCCTGTGATCAGATTTGCCGCAGTTTAAATGTGTAACCGCCTTTTGTGCCTGACTACGCTGGGCATAGGTTCATAAAATAGCCTCTTTAGGTCCAGGATGAATTATCCGCCAGGGAAAATCACGCCTGTAGCGTGACAGGGCTCCTGGCGGATAAGGCTTCACCGCAAGGCGGGGATGGCTGATATTAGCGTGGGTTAGCGTGATTCGCGGGGAGAGAAGAGAAGAAGTGTGCCCGCGAATGACGCGAATGAGCACGAATAAGAATGAAGAAGGAGTAATATCTGCCCGGCTCACCCCTGTGAAATACCCCAGAGGGGACCCCTGTTTCACTGGGCAGGTCGCCGGAGCAGATAGGCTTCGTCGCCTGCGGCGGGGAGGATATTTGTTATTGGCGTGGATGGCGTTATTCGTGGGAAGGAAGGAAGAAGGAAGAAGTTTGCCCGCGAATCTACGCAAATCTCGCGAATAAGAATGAAGAAGGGAATGTATCACCTTTTGATCAAAGGGGATACGGCTTCATCGCCTGCGGCGGGGAGGATATATCTTATTAGTGTGATTAGCGTTATTCGCGGGCTGGTCTTTTGATGAAGAAAAGAAGAAGAAGAGAAGAGCTTGGTCCGCCCCGGTGAACCCCCTGCGGGAACTCCCAGGGATTTGGTTCACCAAGTTAAACAAGGAGTTTTATTTCCCTGGAATTTTTGCTGACATTGACTGGAGTTCAGGGTATGATTTTTTGGACAAAGAATTACAGCAGGTGACTAAGGATGCTGAACTTGGACGCAGGTATGTGGACAAGCTGGTGCGGGTACGCAGGTTGAGTGGAGATGAAGGCTGGGTCTGCGTACATATTGAGGTGCAGGGAGAAGCCGAGGATGTTTTTGCCAGGCGGATGTTCACCTACCATTACCGGCTTTTTGATCAGTACGACAAGCCCCTGGCCAGCCTTGCGGTGCTGGCTGATACCAGTCCGGGCTGGCATCCGGACAGCTTTGGCTATGAGCTCTACGGGTGCCGGATGCGGTTTGATTTCCCAGCTGTCAAGCTTCTGGACTGGGAATCGGAAATAGATCAACTGCTTGAATCGGATAATGCTTTTGCTCTGGTTACAGCAGCGCACCTGTTGACCAAAAAGACCCAGGGCAAACCAGAGGAGCGATACGCAGCCAAGATCCGGCTGATCCGCATTCTCTTTGCCCGGGGCTGGGATCGTCAGAGAATCCTGGATCTGTTTAAAGTGCTGGACTGGCTGATGTCCTTACCTGAAGACCTGGAATCCAAAATTTTCAGTGATATTCGTCAAATAGAGGAGGAGTATCAAATGCCATACGTAACAAGCATAGAAAGAATCGCCCTTAAAAAGGGCATGCAGGAGGGCATAGAGAAAGGCATGCAGCAGGGCATGCAACAGGGCATGCAAAAAGGCGAAGCCCAGCTGCTTCTGCGCCAGCTGGCCCTTAAGTTTGGTCCTATCCCGGAAGACAAGCAACGATTGATTGAGTCTGCCGATTCTCAAAAACTGAGGCAATGGTCAGAACGTATCCTTACTGCCCAGAGCATGGACGAAGTTTTGAATGACAGCTAATCCCCATCTGTCAGGCAGGAATCCTTTGGGGTGCCAAAAATCTTCTTAGGCACGGGAAGCCTGCAGACGTACACCCGACTAAAATGCGCTTTGCTGTCCTGCGGAATTTTAGCGGGCAGGCAGGTGCTTCGTACACACGGTTTTGAAGATTAAAGCTAAGCATTCAGGGGGTACTCAGTTTTAGTCCCTGGCACCAGGCCCCCCCCTGAATGGTTACCTGGCAAATTATTTTAAAGTAAATTTCACCGCCAACATATTGTTCCAAAATTTGCGTTAAGCCCCTGATTCCCTTAAATCATAAACTTTTTTCAGCTCCTGAAAAAACTCATGACTTTCAACTCACAACCTGACAACCCATCGAGAAATATTTTCCGGAGAAAAATCGTGCCTGACAATGAACAACTTCGCAGACTGGCAAAGAAATATGTCTGGTGGAAAAGTCCTGAACAGGCTTTGCAGAACAAAAGACATTTTTTAGCTGCCCTTATGACTTTTGGCACACTGGAAGATACATACTGGCTGGAGCAAAATATAACCAGAGATGAATTGACCGACGTCCTGAAAAATCCACCAATTGGTATTTTTACTGCCCGTGCCTGGCATTTCTGGCATTATAGACTGGGTTTAGCCGGCAATGAAAACGAAATCCCTGAGCAGCCCACAAGGACCTGGCAGAAGAGTGTCACACCCTGATGTATATATTTAAACCTGATCTGAATATCCTTCCTCCAGCACAAAGAAACGTATGGAACAGGCTTGGAGTCATTCCGAAAAACTTTGTTCTTTATGGAGGCACGGCTATCGCTTTGCATCTGGGACATAGATCATCAGTTGACTTTGATTTCTTCTCACATGACTCTTTTGAAAGTGACCGTTTGTGCCATATGGTTTCTTCTCTTGGAACTTATGAGGTTCTTCAGGCTCAGGAAGACACCTTAACCATTGTTTTAACTGATAATGATCCTGTAAAGATTTCTTTCTTTGGAGGCATTAAAACAGGACGTGTCAAATCACCCCTGGAAACTGATGATAAAGTTGTCCTTGTCGCTTCACTTCTGGATTTAATGGGCCATAAGCTTAAAACGGTTTTACAGAGAGTGGAAGCTAAAGACTATATAGATATTGCCTGTATGCTGAAAAAAGGCTTCCAACTGGAGCAGGGTCTTTCATGCGTTTTATCGCTCTGGCCTTTTGCACCGGTGCAGGAAATAGTGCGGACTTTGACCTATTTTCAAGAAGGTGATTTTTCTGAATTGAGTAATCAGGACAGGCAGATTCTCATCAGGGCGTGCTCTGATGTTTCATTTGAAAGTATTACCAAGTATCCTCTGAACTCTGAAAGAATATCTGATTACTGCTCATAAAAGGATAATGCACCTGCAAAAAGTCAGGAAATGAAGAATTCAGGAACAAACCAATTCTACAACTTTTTGTTTTTACTGCCTGTCACGCCTGTGGCGTGATGAAACAACTCCTTGGAATTCCCGAATTTTACCCGGTTAAACCCTCTTTTGTTTAACTGAGGGACTTCACAGGGGATTCCTGTCACCTGTCTCTTCACCAGGCAAAACCTCGCCCAACCCGGCAAATCACCTGCCCAGCCCCTGGCTTTCTGATCATTGTAGGCCCAGCACTTCCTGAAATACCGCAGTGGCTCCTCGAACCATATCGTCGGCTTCCAGAACAGAGTTATTGGGTCCCGGAGTGCCTGTCCCCTGCTTTCCTTAAAAGCGCTAAACAGATACACCTTGATATCCCCGCCAAGGTATACAATGGATCCGTCATTAATTGTTGTATAATGCCAGCATTAGGATGGGTTTTTGAGATCGTTTTGATGCGGTTGGTTGGGTTTTTCAAATTTTATTCCTTATCATCCACTTCTCTTGGTTCGGTAATCAGCTTTATACCTTGAAGAACTTCTTGAAACCGTCCGAATTTTAAGGATCCGATTTTTTCTGATAGGTCACTTTTATTTACTGTGAAGATTTGAGAAATATTGACCACACTTTTTTTGGGTAAATTTGCTTCGCCCTTTTTCAGCAAGACATTCCCCGGCACAGCTGCCCTTTTAAGATTGGATGTTAAAGGACAAACAGTAACGGTATTGATACGGCTACGATTGAAAAGATTGTTTTGAATAATGATATGAGGATGTCGGTATCCTGGTTTGGATCCGGAAGGCTCCGTAAGGTCTATCCAGAATATGTCGCCTTGATTAATTACCATTGATCTCGAACCATGTTGCGATGCCTGGAACGCATCACAGTTTTAAGAGATGCTTCTTTTTCGTCTGTGACATCGCCATATGCAGAGTTGATAGCATCCAGCAGATCTTTGTTTTTATGACGTTGAATAAACTCTTTTGCCGCCAGCGAAAAAACACGACTCCGAGACATGTTCATTTCATCGGCTAAGTTGTCGATTTCCTCAAACAATGGTTTTTCGATTGATATTGCGGTCTTAACACTCCTCATTGACTGCTCCTCCTGATAAAAAAGTATAACCTTAGGTATGATCTATGTCAATACTTGCTACTATTATTCTCTCATGTCAATCTGGGATAAGGATATGTTCTCTATAGCTATAGCGTTGAAAAATATTTGCCAAGGGTCAAGACTACGTGCATGCATTGACAAAAGTCCTACCCTGTCTGAATTATCAAGCCTTGCTTTGCCAGTCTTCAGAATAATTGAGAAGAAGTACTACACAGGCTTAGCCGATGTTTTCCCATATATTCAGAACAATTTTACGCAAGTTTGCAGCTTTTTGCCTCTATGGCCTTTCTGGCCAGGGCGGCTCCATGGCCTGCTTCAACTAAAACTGTTTGCTGATTTTCGTTTGAAAGAATGTTTATGATTGACATGGTAAGGAATAATTCTTACTTTACAGGAAACAGGAGCAACGAGCATGACGACAATTAGAGAAATGGCCACCATGTCTTCCAAGGGCCAGGTGACCCTGCCCAAAGCCATCCGTAAGGCTCTGAATATTGATGCAGGGTCCAGGCTGGCCTTCACCCTCCGCGGCAATGAAATCGTAATTAGCCCCGAAGATGAGCACAATGACCCGGCTGTAGCCTCTTTTTTGAATCTGCTGGAACAGGACATCGCGCACGGCCGCCATGTTTCAGTTCTCCCGGACGATCTTGTCAAAAGCCTGGTCACGGCCCTTGAATACGATCAAGGCCATGATCAGGAAATCTCTGGAGATGTGCACCTGTAATGCAGAGCCATGGCTGGACGCTGCTCTTTCATGACTGCCTGATCCAACAGCTGAAACGCCTTTCTGCAGCTTGCCAACGCGCCAGGTCTTCCGACCCTGAAGGCTGGCTGGCCAATGCAAATGTCAAGCTGTATCATGCGCTATCAAGGCTGATGTTAAGGACCATACCTGCCGATCCTGGTCATCCCGTGTACCGCCAGGGCAACACTTTGGGAGAGGATCACAGACACTGGTGCAGGGCCAGGATAGGCAGGCGATTTCGCCTCTTTTTTCGCTACGACTCTGCTTCGAAGATCATTATCTATGCCTGGGTCAATGACCAGCAAACTGAGGTGGTCCCACCCTCCTAGCAAATGATCCTTTCGCATGGTATTCCTTTCAAGCTCACTTTCTGACTACTGTTAAGGCATAGCCGGATTGCACATTAACCAAGCTTATTTTTTCCCAACCAATGGGGGAAGCCTCAAATTTTTCTGTTATGTGTCGATTCCTCTACTTAGCCCAGTTTTCAACCTTTAATGATTTAATTCTTAGAAATTCTTTTTCATTATTTGTAATTAACACCAAATCTTCACTTAGCGCATGAGCAGCAATAAGCATATCAAGAGGGCCAATAACTTTGCCCTGTGATTCAAGCTCACTGCGAATCATTCCGTAATGTTTTGATGCAGCCTCATCATACGGCAGGATTTCAAATGGGGTAAGAAATTCTTCAAGTCGTTGGGCATTCTGTTTTTTTAAATTGCTTTTTGCAACACCATAATTTAACTCGGATACTGTAATCGTGGATATGCCGATCTCTCCAACTTTTGTGTTTTTAAATTTTTGAATTACTTTAGAGGGTTTTTGGTTCATTAAATAAATACAAATATTGGTATCAATCAAATAGATCATTTAAACCATCCCTCTCCTGTTGAGAATCGAACTGATTCCTGTCAGTCATAAACGGTTCGTCATATTTTTTTAAGTTTTCTTCCCAAGCACCCCATACTGTTTTATCTTTAGGTATTATTAAAATTCCTTGAGAAACTTTTTTAATGTATACTTCCTTTCCTTCGAATCGATAAGCCTTAGGCAAACGAACTGCCTGACTTCGTCCATTAAAAAATAATTTTGCAGTATCCATTTTATCCTCCAAATTAGCGATCTATATCATAAAATATATACCTTTGCATTTGAATGTCAAGCCCAAAAAAGTCCAATGATTTTTGGCATAATGTGCGGCTGATCAGGAGCAAGACCGGAGGCAAGCCTGCTTGTCGACGGGATTGTCTGCTGCATACGCGTTGGTGGACGGTTTGGCAGTAAACACATTATTTGTCGGTTCTAGCGCTGGGAAACTGAAAAATCACCCTGTGGTGTGCAAGGCTACGTTCATGCCCTTAGATAAGTTTAAGCCAACTTGAATGGTCAAGCTTTGTTGTGTCAGTCTTGAACATAATTGAATTAGACTACTGCCTGATCATAGCCGCAGGCTGAGCCAACATTATTCTTACTTACAGCCATCAAGTGTTATCTGAACATATAGCAAATGCTGAAAAAGGTTATGCAAAAGAATGTTGGTTCCTGGGGATTGGTTTCAGACGATTGATATTTTCTGCTTCAGGGCTGTTCATGACATGCCAGAGGTCCCAATCCTGTTGCAGGCCAAGCCAAAAGTCCGGGGACATGCCCAACACCCGGGAAAGCCGCAATGCCGTATCCGGTGTTACTGAACGTTTGCCTTTGATAATTTCGTTGAGACGAGGGTAAGAAACACCAAGACAACGTGCCAGTTCTACTTGAGTAAGCCCAAGTGGCTTAACGAATTCCTCAAAAAGCATCTCCCCTGGATGTGTCGGCGGACGATTTCTTGGCAACCGCCTCTCAGCATCAGTGGCAATCTGTGATTTCGATTTCATAGGCATCGCCTTCCTCCCATATAAAACAAATGCGATATTGTTGGTTAATGCGAATGCTGTATTGATTCTCCCGATCACCTTTCAAGCGTTCCAGTCGATTTCCAGGAGGCAATTTAAGTTCATTGACATCCCGAACTCTGTTGATTTGATCCAGTTTCCGGCGGGTAACCGGCCAGATGTTTTGAGGACAGCATCTTCGAGCTGCCTGTGATGCCACTCCATCAAAAATATCCTCTGTGTCGGCGGATTTAAAGGTCCTTATCATATATTATATTATGATGAGGTCCATTATAGATGTCAAGGCATTATGCCAGGGAGTGTCAGGAGCAAATGACATGACTGATGCAGGCAGCACATGAATTGACCGGTTCAAGCTTTCTTCCGGCAGTCTTCAGAATAAATGGAAAGGACTATGCCATGGCCGTAGTCTGAGCTAACGCTATCCTTCAGCCACGAAAGGAACTAACGTCGGTTGGATGGAATTGTTGAGCAATCCCGCCCTATTGAAGTGAGTAGGTTCCGCTGACATCCAAGTATATATCCCCATGGGGAGGGAACCCCTGTCCCGAAAAGCTGCCTTGCCCGGTGATACCTTCGTAACGACCCGTTCCACCCTCCAGAGTGAACTGCCCCGCTTGCTCGCCTCGTGGATCTCCAGTACCGATAAAACTGCCGATCTTGGTAGCTCCGTCGGGGAATGCGTAAATCGCATATCCACGGTAATTCGTTTTTGCACCGGATCGCTCGAAAGTAAGCCAGGTACTTACCGTTGCTACCTCTTCATCTTCATAAAAGGCAAAACCTCGCTGTTGCATAAGCCCGACAGCATGATCCTTATGCCCTTCAATCTCTCGAATATCCACATCGACAGTAACGAAGGCTTCTCGCCACTCGATTGGTTTCGAATCATCAGCATTCACGATAAATGGTTGTAGGAAAAGCAACGCCATCAGCACGATACAGACAGAGTTGCCACCCGTAATCACCGTTCTTGAGATAGCCATGACCAACTCCTTCTCTTAACACCTAACAAGTAATTGCAAAGTTTCACCCTGTCACTCAAATCTGATACCGGACTACACAGCCCTATAGCCGGATTGTTGAAAGTCAGGCCTGTATTTCCTTCTCTCCAAAAAACTTACTGAATACCCTCTGAAAATCCTCGTGATTCACCGGCTTGACTATGTAGCCATCCATTCCGGCCTCCAGAAACCTCTCCCGGTCACCAGGCCGGGTATGAGCGGTTAACGCGATGGTGGGAATGTTGCCCGATGTCCGATATCCGACATCCGGGCTCCGATATCCGACCTCTGACCAACTTTGCTCATAAACTGTAACCGTTTTGACCCATTGCCCGGAACTATTGAGAACTTACCGCCTAATCAACTTCACCGTTGCCTGGCACTGTAAAATACACAGTGGTGCCCTGGCCAGGCTCGCTGTCTATCCATATCCGTCCTCCGTGCTGCTCCACAAACTCTTTGCACAGAGCAAGGCCCAGGCCGGTTCCTTTTTCACCATCAGTACCTTTGACAGACTTTCTTTTATCGATGGCAAACACCCTGGCCGCTGTGTCCTGGTCCATGCCCATTCCATCATCATGTATCATGATCTTGACCATGGAGCCTTGCTTATGGGCGTGGATGGACACGTTTCCACCCTGATAAGTGAATTTGAGTGCATTGAAAAGCAGATTGCGAATGACAGAGTATATCATTTTCTGATCTGCATACAGGTTCATCCCCCTGGGAACGTTATTCCAGAGATTGATATCCTTCTGGTCAGCCACACTCCTGGCAAGAGAAATGCCGGCAGTTACAAGATCATTCAGGCAGACTGATTCTGGTGTATATACAAGCATCCCTTTTTTGACTCGAGCCCATTGCAGGAGGTCTTCCAGGAGAGCATGCAGACCTTCCGAACTCTTATGCATTTCACTGAGCATCTCCCTTAACTCGTCCATGGAAAAATCATCGAAATACTTGTTCAGTACTTCGGTTAAGCTCAAGAACCCTGCAATGGGAGCCTTGAGATCATGGGCCACAAATGAAAAAAGCTCATCCTTTTCTGCATTGGACTTTTGAAGTTGCTGATTCATGCTCTTGAGTTTTTCTTCAGCATGCTTTCGTTCAGTGATATCCGAGAAAGAAACGACAACAAGATACGGTTTTGCCTCGCCAGGCGTAAAAATCGGACGGGTGTTTATTTTCAGCCATGTTGTGGACTGATTGTTGCGCTTGATCCCCATGATTACATTGTTACAAGGTTCTCCAGTGCGTAATGTGTGTTGAGAAGGGAAATCGTCTCCAGCATACTCGGTTCCATCTTCGTGAATGAACTTTATATCAAACACCTCTGGAGTTTGACCTCTGGCATGTTCAATATCCAGTCCGAAAATATCTGAAGCGGTTTTATTCCAGTGGACGAACCTGTCCGAGGCATCTTTAAGAACTATTCCCTCGCCTACTGTCTCATTGACAGTCCGTAACAGCTCCTCACTTTCCCTGAGAG
Source organism: Desulfonatronospira thiodismutans ASO3-1 (assembly GCF_000174435.1). NCBI lineage: Bacteria > Pseudomonadati > Thermodesulfobacteriota > Desulfovibrionia > Desulfovibrionales > Desulfonatronovibrionaceae > Desulfonatronospira > Desulfonatronospira thiodismutans. The sequence continues at coordinate 1,284,591 of NZ_ACJN02000001.1, read as the reverse complement.
CATCCTCGGCCTTTTTCTGCTCAGTAAAATCTTTACCCGTTGCCACGACTCCGGCGACACTCCCGTCCTTTTCATAGAAAGGATAATAGTTCATCACCTTATACTTCAAAACACCGTCCAGTCCCGGAAAACTGTCCTCGGAGACCACCTCTTCACCTGCGAATGCGGTATCCAGACGAGGCTTGATCTTGCTGTAAAATACTTCTTTCCCGACCAGTTCCTCCACGGTATGTCCTTCAATCTCTTCACGTGGCTTGCCGAATTCCCGCTGGTAAGCATCGTTGACAATTATATACCTGTAGTCAGGAGCCACTATAGCCATACCATCATTGATCCTGGAGATGATCCGCTCATAATTCTTCAGGCGTTCTCTTTGACTGCGGCGGATCTTTTCCAGGCGGATTCTCTGAATTCCCTGGGCTATGGTCCAGGCCAGGCTGTTGAACAAATCCTGCTCCTCTAAATCTCCGGCCAGGTTTGCAGGGATTGAAACTGTGATCAGCCCAAGGACAAACCCTTCAACCTCCAGGCGTGCAGAGAAGCCGGATCTGTCTGAATATTGTTCAGCCAAAGGGCAGCCCTCGCAATCAGTGCCCGGATCCATGACAACCTGCAGGCCTGGCGAGGTTGATACGTTTAGAGCGCATGCAGGCTTCTTTCCATATTGAAAGCCGTCAATAAGTTCCTGGAACTCATCATCAAGACCTGCCTGGCCGAAATGTGTGACATTTTTGTTTTTGTCCAGAAGGATGATCCAGGCATTATAATATCCCCTGGTGGAAATCAGAGCCTGACAAACCTCCTGCAGCAGAGGGGTTATATCCCCGGCATTGAAAATCACCTCATTGACCTGGTTATAGGCCTTCAGCACTGCATTCAAATGCCGGGTGCGCTCTTCTGATTCCCGCAGAAGCTCCTCTGCCTGCTTACGTTCAGTAATATCCCGGGCCACTCCCAATACCGACTCAATCTCTCCTTCAGAGTTTCGCTGAAAAGAAACACGTACATGAAACCAGCGATAATGGCCGTCTTTGTGCAGCAGGCGATATTCTACTTCGCCATGGTTTTGATCGGTTTTAAGAGCGTTATCCAACCCCCTCTGCACCACCGGCAGATCCTGGGGATGAACAAGGTCTTGAAAGTTTTTGCCTAATAGCTCCTGGACTTCGTAGCCTAAAAGATCTGATACCTGAGGAGAAAGATAAGTAAAATGCCCTTCAGGTGTATGAGAGTATATAACGTCCTGGGTATTTTCCACCAGCGATCTGAACTTTTGCTGACTTTGCTGTAGAGCAGTTTCCATTTTTTTTCGTGCAGTAATATTTTCCCGGAGCAGAACTCCGCCTGCAACCCGGCCCCCCTGATAAACAGGCACCGCTCTGATGTTGACCCATCCGGAACCTCCCACAGCAAACTCGGGAAAATATACATTTTCCAGTTCAACATCGTCCCCCTGGAAAACTCGGGAAATCTCTGTATCCACTCCGGCATTAACCAGGCCGGGAAGCTCGTGTATGGACCTGCCCAGAAAATATTCCTTGCCCAGCTTGTTGTTGGCAAATTTTTCTATATGCCAGTCATTAACAAATTCTACCCGGCCCTGATGGTCAAGCAGCATAACAGAGGCAGGACATTTCTCGATGAGGTTTTTAAATTTCTGTTCACTTGCAATTCTTGCTTCTTCCGCCTGCTTGCGATTGGTGATGTCCGTGTGCGTCCCGATCATGCGCAGGGCCTTGCCGGACTCATCTCTTCTGACTGCACTGCCCCGGCCCAGAATCCAGACCCAGTCTCTATTTTTGGCCTGCATGCGAAACTCGACTTCAAAAGAGTCCACCAGGTTGTTTATGCAGTCCAGATTGGCCTGGTAGGCTTTCTCTTTGTCTTCTGGGTGAATAAGATCCAGCCATGTTTGTACATGGGGAGGCACTTCAGTGGAATCATACCCTAACATCCGAGCATACCCCGGACTGAAATAAACCTCTCCAGTGGTCACATCCCAGTCCCACAGTCCGTCTCTGGTTGCCTGCATAGCCAGTGAAAAGCGTTCCTCGCTCTTATGAAGCGCCAGTTCTGTCTGTTTGCGCTCGGTGATGGCCTGATTAAAGCCCTGGTAGGCAGTGATATTTCCGTCTTTATCCTTAATCACACTGATGTTTTCAGACACCCAGAAAATTCTGCCGCTTCTGTGCCGCAACCGGCACTCAAAGTTGGTGACCTGGCCGTATTGTTCCAGCATACTTTTCAGTTTATCCCGATCAGCAGGGTCTGCATAGATCTGGGTTGCTATGTCTGTAACGGAGTCCATAAGCTGGCGGGGAGAATCATAGCCGTGCATCCGGGCAAGGGTGTTGTTGACGGATAAATAGCGTCCGTCAGGCGTGGTGGTAAAAATACACACAGGGGCATTCATCAGGATGCCTTGAGGATTCTCAAAGACAGGTGGCTCGATTGAGCCTTGGTCCGTTGGCGGGGAGGTCTTTTGGGACATAACAAGCTCCCTGGATTGAGTAATTGAGACAAGGCAGGATTAATATCTTTCAAGCAGTATTAAAGCCCACCCATTAGCAACATTATATTTGTGTCTGCACTTTGTTGCTAAACTGAATGCCATAACCGATTTAAGATTTCTACAATTTTTTTGTCATGCATCTGGCAAAATGCAAAATTTTACAAAAAAGATGTTATATATCAACTGGTAATATAAAAGGATTCTAAGACTGAATTATCTTTTATAAAAACATACCTTTTTTATTGGAATTGCAGTCAATCATGTCAGTGGCTTACCAGTGAAACACTATCATAAAAAACAAGAACCACGCTATGAAGCGTGGCAGGACGCGTGGCAAATGAAAAAAAACTTCCTGCCTTCCTTTGCGACCTTTGCGTCTTGAGCGATCCTGCTATGGGCGGGAGAGCGGGCGGTTAAGGTTTCTTTATTTCTTGGGTTGCGGGCCAAGGCCCGCGTTAGCTGTCCCTTTAGCTTTATCCAGGCGGAACTTGACACAGAGGGTTTTGACAAAGACCAACTCCAGGACTATATTCAATAAGTACGCAGCAAAAATAACTCAAAGACCTGCTGGCCCATAAATATGCCTGAGATCAAGAAATGCCTGTTTTATCAATATTTTTCGGCATCATTATAAGGATGAGACATGATGACCATCCCCCTCCACACATACACGCTGCTTATCAGGGATTCGAGGCCTTGATTGAAATCAAAACAGGCACCATAACCGATGGATACCTCCCGAATAAAGCAGCAAAAATTGTTAGAGAATGGTGTCTTGTACATCAGGCTGAACTGCTTGAAAACTGGGAAAGGGCACAACGTTTTGAACCCTTGGAACGTATACAGGGAGCTGACTTCGATGATTAGAATTACTCAGGCCAGATATCTTGGCGACTACCAGGTTGAGCTGTCATTTTCTGATGGAATGACCGGAATTTTTGACGGAAAATCCCTTTTAAAAAGAAGCGGTCCTTTACTGAAACCATTAAATGATGAGCTCTTTTTTCAACGTTTTTTTGTAGACTCTGGAGCTCTGAGCTGGCCTCATGGGCTGGAATTGTCGCCAGCCAAACTCTATCAGAGCTGCAAACTGCACAAGGCCGCTTAGTACCATCCTGCCTGATACAAAGCCTGAACCATTCATGCCAGAAGCAACGTAAAGCTGACTGTTGTTCCCTGGCCTGGCTCACTTTCAATCCAGATCTTTTCGCCATGCTGTTCAATAAACTGTTTGCACAGAATCAAACCCAGACCTGTGCCCTTCTCTCCCTCAGTTACTATCTGCCATTGCTTCTTTTTAACGGAAAAGATTGAAGACAATATCTCCTGAACCATACCAATGCCGTTGGCTTGAACGGATACAACAGCATGGCGTCCATCCTGACTGGATAGAATCATGATTCTTCCCCCGCGAGGGGTAAATTTAATGGCATCAAACAGGAAATTGCGGATTACAGTCTTAATCATGGGCTCACTGTCGCTGCATTTAGCCGACCGAGAATAAATCGAAGCCTCTTCGCATGAGCAGCCTGAATCCCTGCATTAAAATCATCTTGAATGCAGCTTGGAATCAGTTGGGTTATAAGCTCAAACAGTTACCAGGGAAACCCCCAGCACCAGGTACTGGGTCTTGCGGTAGACTTTAAAGGCCGAGGTAGGGGGGTACTTGGCCAGATGCTCCGGAGTCAGCCGCAGGATGGAGGTATTCGTACCCAAGACCGTGAATATCGTGGCCAGCATGAGGAAAGACTGCAGCACAGCCACGATGCCCAGGACATCAGCACCATACCATCTGGCGATTATGATGTAGGTCACCATCCCAAGCACAGCGGCCAGCACTTTTGCCCCCAGCGCCCAAACAGAGTTCCGCAGTATCTCGGAGAATTTCTTGTCTGAGACGAGGTTGTGGATTTTGCGTTTTACAAACGTGACCATTCTTATTCTTATTTACATTTCCCGCCGGAGCGTTTTTATATTTGATTAGAAGCCAATGATTTTGACCAGATCAAACAAAGAAACCAGGCAGCATGCAGCACAACTGGCGGCCTTGAGCTGTTTTTGCACGTTTCGCGCCGGACGCGTTTCGTGCAATTTATTCAGCTCAGCCCCTCTATGAGTTAAGGATATAATAAACATTCCTGAGCGATATCCCCAGCTTCTCAGCGATCTCAGTCTTTTTGTAACCCCGGGCAATAAGCTGTTCCACAATATATTTCCTGACCATTTTGCTTTCCTCGTTGCGGGCACGGGCATTGCCAAGGTCCTGCAGCCTTTGCTCCAGTTCGGTCAGTTCAAGCAAAGAAGGCGTATGGTCCTGACCTGCATCTTTTTTCCCGCCAAGCCTTTTGAACAAACCAGGAAAAATCTCTGAAAGGCGAATACAGAATCTTTCAATGGCCCCCTGGTGCTCCAGGGCGTTCTCAGGCTCCTCTCCCCTGGCTTTCTTCAGAATACGCCGGTATTTCCTGCGGGCCTTTTGTCCGTCATCATCCACCAGTTCAAGAATCGGTCCCGGGTCAATAAAGGATTCCTTGGGATTATCCTGGCAGTAAAGAGCACTTGAAGTCCACCTGTACTGAAGTGCATCGTCTACCAGACCGGCGCGGACAGGATTTAGATGTATGTAAACCGATGCGGTCAACAGGTAAGTGTCGTCAAGGCACACGGACTGACGATAGCGACCCCCAAAAAGATGTCCACGACGTTCGTACCTGCGGTTGAATTTGGCTGCGTACCTGGAAAATATTGAGCGCATGGCCACGGCCAGATTCCTTTCCTTTGGCTTTAAAAGAGCGTGTGTGTGGTTGGGCATGAGACACAAGGCATAATAATCAAGACTGAACTTTTCCGAGCTTTCCTTGAAGAGCCCCAGCATAGTCAGATAATCTCTGTCATCCAGAAATAAAGGCTCTTTGCCTGCTGCCCGCTGGGTAATATGCGAAATCAGACCAGGTGTATCGATCTTATACCTGGCCCGAAATACACGCTGTTCGTTACCTGCTGGCATCGTCTCCATATCAAACTGCCGTTCTAAGTTCACACTTCGCGCCGGACGCGTTGTGTAAACTTACGCCCATGCCCGTCCTGTTTTGCACGTTTCGCGCCGGACGCGATTCGTGCAATTCTTTCCAATATTTTTCCTTCCCCGCGCTCCACCGCTAAAAACTTTCCCCGACGCCACCACAGCCACATTCCGCACAAATTTGCTGTTATATTCCCGGCTGAAAGGTATCTGTTTAGCGCTTTTAAGGAAAGCAGGGGACAGGCACTCCGGGACCCACTTGAGCATCATTTTGTGCTTAAAATATCTCATTTTTTGGGACAAGTGGGTCCCGGAAGAGCCAGTCCCCATGCCACATGCAAAGCGCTAAACAGATACGCTGAAAGATTCTTGTATTCCGGCCAGAGAGTAGAGTTTGGCTGTGGTATTTAAGGTAGTCCCAGCCTCCCATCAAATAATCCTTTCAAAGTCTCAAGGTCAAATCTCCCTGCCCAAGCAGAAGTTTGAATAAAAAAAGAATTTTAAGCCCTCAAAACGAAGCACCAAAGGGGCCATTCATTTCCTCCGGCGAATATTCACTATATTCAAGTTGCATGTTTTTGAGTACCAGTCAATTGAGGACATAACGTGCCATAGTCCTCAAGCCCTTAGGTGCAGACTACAAACGGTATTTAATGGTGCAGCAGCTATGAATGAGATCCCACCAGAGCTCGCCGGCAGAGTTCTATTGTAGCCTGCATGTCGGGCTGGTATCTCTTCTCACTCGTGGTTTTCATGCGCATGAACTCGTTGAACAGACATAATAAAATAAGGGTCATGTGCTCCACAGGGTGGGCGTCAAACTCTTTTTTAGCATTGCCGGCTTCCAGGCAGTCCTGGATATAGGACGACACCATCTGCTGTTGTTTTTCCAGGATATCCCGGCAGGTATGCTGCTCATGCATCAGTTTACTCGGGCAGTTGGAAAGAAACAGCCTGGCACTTTGGGGATGATCTTCAGCTATTCGCGAATGAAGCCTGATGAGGTTGGCGATCTTTTCAAACTCTGTTTCGGTATCCTTGGGTAATTCGCTGAGAAGTTCAGAGTATTTCTGAAATACCTCTTCTATGATGGTGGAGAAAATGTCTTCTTTGCCCTTGAAATGATAATAGAGAAGGGGCTCAGTGACACTGGCCCCCTTGGCGATCTGCATGGTGGTCGTATTGTCAAAGCCATGGGATGCAAACAGATCTGCGGCAGCTTCCAGAATCTTTTTCTTCTTGTTTTTGGCCATAGATTTCTCTACCCCAAAATTTTACCCTTCGGCTTCATTTCCCTCTTCTTCCACAGTTCCATCTCCTGCATTTTTTTCTTACGCTCCCGGGCCAGGGATTTGCACACCAGAGATTGATTCTTCTTATAACCCCACTTTTCCTTGTATTCTTCTGTAGTCATATCGTGTTTGGCAAAATGCTTCTTGGTAAGAACCTTGAAAGACTTGCCACATTCAAGGCAAAGAATACTTTTTTCCCGGATAGCCTTTTTGGGATCTGTTGCCGGTTGCTGCTCCTGTTCGGCCTGTGGCTCGGCTACCTCTTGTGAAGCCTTTTGTATGCCCTCGGACAGGGATTTAATCATGGAGTTGATTTCTTCTTCTGTCATGTTCCGTACACTGGCCTGGGCCTTCACGATTTCCAGAGCTTGTTTGACGTGATCTTCCATTTAATAATTCTCCTTGGTTAGTTTCATGCTATGCTATATGTGATGGTCTTTTCTCCAGAACTTATGCATACAGTTTGTCGAAATAATCTAACGCGGACTACGCCCGCAACCCAAGAAATAAAGAAACCTTAACCGCCCGTTCGAAGACTCACTCAAGACGCAAAGGTCGCAAAGGAAGGCAGGAAGGTTTTTTTTCATTTGCCGGGTGTACCCCGGTTAAACAGGCTTCGCGTTTAACGGGGCAGGCGGCAAATGAAAAGGCAGCCTTGTCCAAAACCGTGTCCCGGTTTTGGACAATACCCCTGCTTCGCGTCTTTAACTTTGCGTACTTAGCGGCTTTGCGGTTCAAATTTTTCTTGTTTTTTGTGACAGGGTCTGAGGAGTAAGTCACTGACCATCTTTGGCCTTTGTATGTGTCCCCATCATTACCCATAATCTTCAAAATTTCAAGTACGGCATAACAGTCTGCAAGTGAATCATGAAACGCAAAATCATTACGGCCACATATAATCCTTACTGCTTCTTCCAACTTTGGCCACTTGATCCGATAAAATTGATGCGGTATGGCGCAATACTCTGTAAACTCGCATGGTGCAAATTAACCTTGGGAATTCATGCCCACGACAGGGGGTGTGCTACGCCTGCATCAGGTATCTTTATTCCTGATGAACAGGCTTTCTCATCTCTTTGATCCGGCTTCTTCTGGCCTTTTCCGCCAGACGTCTTTGCTTGGCCGACCTGGAGGGACGTGTTGGTTTTCGGGGCTCAGGCTCGACAGTGGCTTGCTGGATAAGCAGTTGTAGCTTTTTTAGGGCCTCTTTTTTGTTTTTTGCCTGGGATCTGCTCCTTTCGGCCCTTATGACAATAACTCCATCCCGGGTAATGCGCTGATCGTTCAGGTTCAGAAGCCTTTCCTTGTAGATTTGCGGCAATGAAGAGGCCTTGATATCAAAAAACAGCTGAACCGCTGAAGCCGTTTTGTTGACTTTCTGGCCGCCGGGGCCGCTGGCCCGGACCGCCTGGAGATCTATTTCCGATTCTTTTATGGACAGGTTCTCAGTAATTTTCATTGGGTTGGCCTGTTCAGTGATAATTCGGGATAATGGATGGAACTTTTTGCACGGGGATTGTTGTCAGTCAAGTCTGCGCTTTGCTTCATCGTACCATTCCGTTTCACATTGCAGTGCCTGCCATATATTGTTGTCCCAGATCTTTTGACAGCCTGCCCACTCATTGCCTGCCTTGTTTATTTGTTTTCCCACGGGCCTATGTTGCCGGCCCAAAAGAGCATTGTTGCTCCATAGCGTGCAGCTGCGCTGCACGCTATAAACTCTCTGTAAAAAGCGCATATAGTAAACTTTGTCCCAGGTAGTTTTCATCCGGAAACGGTTCTTTTTCCCTTTGGCGGCGTCAATCTGCACAATTATTCGTCAACGTATTAAGATACGCCTCCTCATAATTGCTTGATTTCCTTGCCAAAAGAAAAACTCCTCGTTTCCGGAAAGAAAACCATCAGTTTCAGCATCCGGAAATAAAGAATTTCCGGATGGAAACCAGGTAACAAACAAGCCCTTGTTACCTGGGACATGGCCCGAGAGTTTATCTGGGACTGGAGTAACCAGCTTAGACCTGGGAAGGCCAGGGATGGAGTTGGCAGGCAGTACATTATGGATTTTCAATGCCCGAGTATAGCCGTATTTTTGTTGGTCAAACAGGGCAGGGGGGCAATATGAAAAAGATGTTCAAAGTCCTGGAAAGCCGTTTTGAGGATACATAACAAATGCTAAGCGAATATACAATAAATATTCAGCTTTCGCAGAACGTGATCAACCAGGCTTTGCAGGCCTAGGAGGAGCAAGTAAAGGGGTTCAGGCAAAAGGGCCTCAGCCGGTTTAGTTTGATATAAAAAGGACAGAAACAATGCCACCGGGCTTATTTTCGTCTATGATCAATGTATGCTTCTTTTGCATGTTGATGCACCTCCTCCAGCGTGGTTGGTGTGACAGGGGTGTTTTGTCCAATACATAAGCATTCTCAAGGTGAACTGGAATCCAGGATGGCCCCGGCAGGGGGCAAGAGATCCGGGGTGAATCCTAAAGCCTGTCCTGTTCTTCCGGCTCCACATCCGGCACCCTGGACAGAATGGCTTCGAACTCCCGGCGCTCGCCCCTGGCTGCACGTTCTTTGAGATAATCCAGGGTGTGCAGGGCCGAGATCTTTTCCGACAAGGCCAAAGCTATGAACTGGTTCATGGAGACTCCTTCTTTTTCGGCCATCTGTTTGAGACGTTCATGGAGGGAATCCGGCAGACGGATACTCAGGGTACTCATATCATCCTCCTTGACTTTAAATATTCTTTTGGGGTTGCTGTATAAATGCTGAATTTTGATGCTTGGGCAAAATCCTGCTTGTTGAAGGTGACAATGCAGTCAGAATTTGAGGTGACGGCCAGTTCCAGGATCATGTCGTCACCTGGATCTTTGAGAACCGGCCGCCACAGAAAATAAATATCATGGTGCCTGGCCTGGCTGCAAAGGTAGTCGAGAAAATTTTCAATGTCCGCCCTGGAAAACACGAGCTGGTCCTGATTCCTGGTAAGCACATCCTCGTATTCCATGATCACGGGAACCGACAGATTGATTTCAAACCGGCCGGAGCCGATCAGGGATATCAGTCTGAACGAAGCTCCACGCCTTGATTTCAAGGACGAAACTATCACATTGGTGTCAATGACGATTTGATTCAGGTTCATTCAGGTATTATATATGATACCAGATGATTGTCAACCATATCGATTAAGGATCATTTATGAGCAGCACATATGCAAATGATTCAGGCGTGTTGTCATGGCCGTCTTACCCTGCCTGGTCCTGGCCGGCAAGGTCTCCTCCGAGGTCCAGGAAGTCATCCGCAGCCGCCCCGAGCTCTTTGCCGAACTTATAAAAAAACTGAAAAACATGCCCGACCATGCAGTCCTGCGCCTGGTGCGGGAGGTGCGTGACGGGGAGTGGTGAAAAAAAGATACTGCACTTGAGTCTGTTCGTTGACCTTTAGTCCGCCTTGAGGTATGCGGTACTTAAATTTCTATGTAATGTTCAAGGGTTATATCTTGAGCCATTATCCCCGGGTTTTGTATCTGCAGATCCGGCCTGGACCTCCAGGGCGCAAGTTACTTATTCCCGCAAAATTTTGACCTGCAAGGCTTGAAAATGTCTCAAAAATCCGCCTCGACCCTGGCTCCGGGATCCAGGGTGCTGGTTCGGGACGCTGAGTGGTTAGTGAGACGGGTGGACCGTGCATCCACAGGGGGACAGGCCCTGACCTGTGTCGGCCTGTCTGAACTGGTCCGGGACAGGGAAGCCACATTCCTTACAGATCTGGAGGCCCTGCACAGTCCTGTCAAAAGCCTGGACCCGGCCCGAACCAGGCTTGTTGCTGATTCTTCCAACCAATACCAGGACAGCCTGCTCTATCTTGAAAGCCTGCTGCGCCAGACACCTCCTACTGATTCCAGACTTTACACAGGCCATCAGGCGGCCATGGATTTTGTTCCGTACCAGCTGGATCCAGCCCTGCAGGCTCTGGAAAAGCCCAGACAGCGCATTCTTATTGCCGATTCCGTGGGACTGGGCAAGACCCTGGAAGCAGGGGTGCTTCTGAGCGAACTCATACGCCGGGGAAGAGGCAAGCGCATCCTGGTGGTGACCATGAAGAGCATGCTCACCCAGTTTCAAAAAGAGCTCTGGACCAGGTTTACCATACCCCTGACCAGGCTGGACTCCATAGGGCTGCAGCGGGTACGTTCCAGGATTCCCACCAATCATAACCCTTTCTATTATTTTGATAAATCCATCATCTCCATGGACACCCTGAAGCAGGACAATGAGTTCAGGGTGCATCTGGAAAAGGCGACCTGGGATGTGATTGTCATAGATGAAGCTCACAACGTGGCCGAAAGAGGACATGGACGCACCCAGCGGGCGCGTCTGGCCAGGCTCTTGTCCAGGCAGTCGGATTCTCTGATTATGCTCTCGGCCACACCCCATGACGGCCGGGCCAGAAGTTTCGCCAGCCTTATGAACATGCTGGACCCAACAGCCATTGCCAACCAGGACGATTATGGACCTGATGACATAAAGGGCCTGTTTATCCGCCGTTTTAAAAAGGATATCCAGCATCAGGTCAAGGGCTCATTTCAGGAAAGGCGCATCAGCACCTGCCATATCCCGGCCACTGAGCAGGAGGAAAGAGCCTTTGCAGGCCTGGCCGGACTCAACCTGCATAGCCTGAACAACAAGCGCACCGGAGGCCAACTGTTTCAGACCACCCTGGAAAAGGCCCTGTTCTCCAGTCCTGCAGCCTGCTTGGAGACCATTGATGCCAGGCTGCGTCAACTGCAAAGAGAACCTCAGGCAGACTATGTCGGGGATGTGCAGTCTCTAAAGGAATTGCGAAGTGCAGTGGCAGAGATAACTTCTGAGAGTTTCAGCCGTTTTCAAAAACTGGTGGACCTGCTCAGCAGTCCCTCCAGCGAACTGCACTGGACCGGCAAAGATCCACTGGACAGGTTAGTCATCTTTACCGAGCGCATTGCCACCTTAGAGTTTTTATATCGACATCTGCCACCGGCACTTGGACTCAAGGACAGGCATGTGGAACGACTGCACGGTGGTCTCTCGGACATTGAACAGCAGCGGGTGGTGGAGGATTTCGGCCGGGACGAATCGCCCCTGCGTCTGCTTATCGCCTCGGATGTGGCTTCCGAAGGGATCAACCTGCACTACCTGTGTCACCGCCTTATCCACTTTGACATCCCCTGGTCCCTGATGGTCTTTCAGCAGCGAAACGGCCGCATAGACCGCTATGGCCAGGAGAGGACTCCATTGATCAGTTACCTGGCCATCCAGAGCCGGGAGCCCAAAATCCACGGGGATATGCGCATCCTGGAGCTTTTAATCAGCAAGGATGAAGAAGCCATTAAAAATATCGGGGATCCTTCGGCCCTCATGGGCGTCTATGATGTGGAGGCAGAAGAAGCCAGAACTGCTGGAGCCTTAGAACAGGGGCTCTCCCCGGATGATTTTGCCGCCCGGGACCTGTCCGCCCCACAGGACGGCCCGCTGGATCTGCTGGCCTTTCTGGAAGAGGGCCAGGAGAAAAGCAGTGATACATCAGCCCGGCAGCGCCTGGGACAAATGCCTGCCCTTTTTGCAGATGATTTTGAATATGTTCGCCTGGGCCTGAACCGGCTGGATCAGGACAATGACCTTTCACCGGATATTGACGAGAGCCTGAGGGTGCTGGATATGAATGTGCCCGGGGACCTCCTGCACCGTTTCGCATTTCTGCCCCGGGAAATCCAGCCCCGCAACGGACGACTCAAGTTTACAGACGACAAAGACACCATGCAGGAGGAGATCAGACGCTGCCGCAAGGATGAGCAGGCCTGGCCTGAGCTTCACTACCTGTGGCCACTCCATCCGGTCCTGCAATGGCTCAATGACCGGGTACAGACCAGTTTCGGACGCAACGAAGCTCCCGTGCTTACCCTGCCTTCTCTAAAGCCGGAGGAAATAATATACATTCTCACGGGAATCATTCCCAACCGCAAGGGACAGCCCCTTATTCAGAACTGGTTCGGGGTCACTGTGTCCGGCCGGGCCTTCAAGGGGATGGAGCCCTTAGAAAAAATTCTGGAGCGCACCGGCCTTGGAAGCAGCACCTTTTCCAACCCCGGCAACATGAAGGTCAGCCGCCAGGCTGAAGAGATGCTGCCGGATGTAGTCCAGAAAGCCATGAAATGGATGAACGAAGTGCGCAGAGAATTTGAAAACCGGGTCAATCCTCAGCTCAATGCTCACCTGGAAAAGCTGGAACAGTTGAAGGGCAGGCACAGACGCGAAATACAGCTTTATTTTGATGAGAAATACATGCCCGAGAATGTAAAGTCCAGGCGCAGGGACGAGCGTATGCGGGAGGTGGAAAATCTGTTTGCCGAATACATGGAATGGATTGAGGACACCATGACCACCGAAGAGCATTCCAGCATCAAAGTAGCGGCGGTATTGCAGGGATGAAACAGCAGGTAATGAGTTTCCATCCGGAAATTTTTTATTTCCGGATGCTGAAACTGATGGTTTTCTTTCCGGAAACGAGGAGTTTTTTTATTTTGGCAAGGAAATCAAGCAATTATGAGGAGGCGTATCTTAATACGTTGACGAATAATTGTGCAGATTGACGCCGCCAAAGGGAAAAAGAACCGTTTCCGGATGAAAACTAATGAATCCTGCCCTCCAGACAAAGGACACAACCTATGCCCCTCGACCTGACCGGCATAAGCAACGAAAATGAATTTTACACGCACCACTATCTCACAGCCATTCTGGAGAATGACCTGAAGGATCTGTTCAAGGAGTGGAACCGCAGGCAAAAGGAAGAAAAGATCCCCACGCCGGCATCGATCATCAGCGGCCTGTCCCGTGATTACTTCCGCCTGCGAAACGATCTGTTCCAGGCAAAAGATCCTGGTGCCAGGCAGCTCATCCAGGAAGAGTTTCTTGAAAAGCTCATATCCGCCCTGGGTTATCCCTTTGAGCCCGGGACAGGCGAAGGCCCCGGAGGCAGGCAGTTTCCCATAGCCGGGGAGATCCAGAAGGGTTCCGGTGCCCCGGAGCTGTGGATACTGCCTGTTATGGATGAATTCGGCCGGGAAGAAGTGGACCCTCTGGAACTGAGCCCTCTACCCGGCCAGTTTTGCTCTCCTTCCAATGACCATAACTCCCGGCCCTGTGAATCCAGACCAGGGGCAGCCTGGATATCTTCCACCCCAGAAGACAGGGACAAGCATTCCCCTGATACCCATGACACACTGTCCTCAAATGAAAATGATGCCGCCTGTTCAGACCTGGACTGGCAGACCCTGCTTACCAAGTCAGTTTTTGCCAGGGAGGAACCGCCGCGATGGGTGATTCTGGCCGGCACTTCCCAGATATTGCTGCTGGACAGGGCCAAATGGCCCCAGAAACGCCTGCTGCGTTTTGACTTAAACGATATTCTGGGCCGCAGAGAGGATTCCACCCTCAAGGCCATGGCTGCTCTTTTACATAGGGAAAGTGTCTGCCCCCGGGACGGCATCCCCCTGTTGGACACCCTGGAGGAAAACTCCCACAAGCACGCCTATGCCGTGTCCGAAGACCTCAAGTATGCCCTGCGCGAATGTATTGAGCTGCTGGGCAATGAAGCGGTCTGGTATTTGCGTCACAAGCTGCACCAGCGACTTTTTTCCGGAGATGAAGACCTGGACCCGGCCTGGCTCTCTAAGGAATGCCTGCGCTACATGTACCGGCTGTTGTTTCTGTTTTACATCGAAGCCAGACCGGATCTGGGTTATGTGCCCATGCAGTCCGGGGCTTACCGCAGCGGCTACAGCTTAGAAAGCCTGCGGGAGCTGGAAATGGTGCCCCTGACCAGTACCGAATCCCAGGAGGGCTATTACATCCACGATTCCCTGCAGCTTCTTTTTGAACTGGTCTACAACGGCTATCCCCAGGCCGGCAGCGCTAAGGAACAGCAGCAGATGATGCAGGATGAATCCCTGCACAATACCTTCTGCATTCCTCCCTTGCGCTCGCACCTTTTTGATCAGGAGCGCACTCCAATTCTCAAAAAGGTCAAAATCAGAAACAAGGTCCTGCAAAGAATCATCCGGCTCATGTCCCTGACCAGGGAGGCCAGGGGGCGCAACCAGCGCCGGGGACGCATCTCTTATGCCCAGCTGGGCATAAACCAGCTGGGAGCAGTGTATGAAGGCCTTTTGTCCTACCGGGGTTTTTTCGTCCAGAACGAAGGCGGCCTGTACGAGGTGAAAAAATCCGGTGAGGCCTGGAATACTCTCGACATAGCCTATTTTGTCAAAGAGGATGAACTGCCTGAATACTCCCAGGACGAACTGGTCTACAATCAGGACGGCAGCCTGACCCATTATACTAAGGGAACTTTTATTTACCGCATGTCCGGGCGGGACAGGCAGCAATCAGCATCCTACTATACCCCCGAATCCCTGACCCAGTGCCTGGTGAAATATTCCCTGCAGGAGCTTTTGCAGGGCAAAAAGGCTGACGATATCCTGGAACTCACCATATGCGAGCCGGCCATGGGCTCGGCTGCTTTTTTGAACGAAGCCGTAAACCAGCTGGCCCAGGCCTATCTCGACAGGAAACAGAACGAGCTGGACACCAGGTTGAGCGTAGAGGAGCTGGCCCGGGAAAAGCAGAAGGTCAAGACCTACCTGGCGGACAACAATGTCTTTGGAGTGGACCTCAATCCCGTGGCAGTGGAGCTGGCCGAGGTTTCCCTGTGGCTGAACACCATCTACGCCGGGGGTTATGTACCCTGGTTCGGCAACCAGCTGGTCTGCGGCAATTCCTTGGTGGGAGCCCGCAGGGATGTATTCCAGCCAAACCTTTTGAGAAAAAAGTCCAAAAGCGATCCCCTGTGGTTAGACAGTGTGCCTGAACGTATCCAGCCGGGAGCCCGGCGTCCCCGGGGGACAGTGTACCATTTCCTGCTGCCGGACAAGAATATGGCCGCATATTCGGACAAAAACGTAAAGAAGCTGGTGCCTGACTCCTTCCAGGCTTTAAAGGAATGGAAAAAAAATTTTACCAGGCCTTTCAGCCAGGAGGATATAAAGCAGCTGCAAAAGCTCTCCCAGGCAGTGGATGAGCTATGGGCGGAGCATGTGGCCAGGCAGCGCAGGCTACGCCAGAGCACCAGGGATCCCTTGTCCTTCTTTGGCCATGCAATGGAAGAAAAGGACCAGACCCCGGTCAGGAACAAGGACCGCATCCTGCGCCAGGAACAGTGGGCTGAAGGACTTAGGCACTCCACGCCTTTCAAGCGCCTCAAACTGGCCATGGACTACTGGTGCGCCCTGTGGTTCTGGCCCTTGGAGCAGACAGACCTGCTGCCCTCGAGAGAGGCCTTTCTCTTAGAGATGTCCCTGATTCTTCAGGGAGAGGTCTATGAGGCTACCAATGTCACGGATAAGCACGGACGTCCCAGGATGCCGGGAATCGAAATACCGGAACAGCAGGCCAAACCTGCCGCAGATGAAAACCTGGGCCGGGTGAATGTGGACGGCCTGTGCGACAAGCTGGAACGTCTGAAGCTGGCCCGTGATTTGGCTGAGAAGTACCGCTTTCTGCACTGGGAACTGGAATTTGCCGACATCATCGAGGACAGGGGAGGGTTTGACCTTATTCTGGGTAATCCGCCGTGGATAAAGGTGCAATGGGAAGAGGGCGAAGTCATGGGCGACCATGAGCCTCTTTTTGTGCTCAGGAAAAAAAGCGCCCCGGAACTGGCCAGGCTGCGTGAACAGACCCTGGAAAAACTGAATCTGACCCCGTCCTACCTGCAGGCTTACGAAGAATCAGAAGGCACGCAGATGTTTCTCAATGCCAGGCAGAACTACCCGGCCCTGCACAGAATGCAATCCAACCTTTACAAGTGCTTCCTGCCCCAGGCCTGGCGATATGGGAAGCAGAATGGCGTATCTGGTTTCTTGCATCCTGAAGGAGTGTATGATGATCCCAAGGGTGGCAGGTTGCGGGAGGAAATATATCCCAGATTGAGGTATCATTTTCAGTTTGTGAATGAGTTGAAATTATTCTCTGATATAGACCATCACAATTCCTTTAGCGTCAATATCTACAGGTACTGGGGCGATACAGTCAGCTTTATCCATACTGCAAATCTATATGTGCCCAAAACCGTTGATAATTGCTTTGAACATAGTGGTCATGGCCAGATTCCAGGAATAAAAGATGAACATAACAAGTGGAATGTTCATGGTCATGCTTCCCGCCTGATACCCGTCACAGAAAAGGAACTGCAGTTGTTTGCCAGGCTGTACGATCCTGAGGGTACTCCGGCATTGCAGGCCCGTCTGCCTGCTATTCATTCTAAGGAACTTGTGCAGGTTCTGGAAAAATTTGCGGCCCAGCCCATTAAGCTGGGAGACATGCAGGGGGAATATTTTTCTACAGAAATGTGGCATGAGACCAATTCACAAAATGATGGGACCATACGCCGCGACACTCAGTTCCCGGATACGGCGGAGGAGTGGGTTTTATCAGGGCCACACTTCTTTGTGGGCAATCCTTTTTACAAGACGCCCAGGGCGGAATGCACCAAAAACGCAGACTATGACATCCTGGATCTGACCGACCTTCCTGACGATTATCTGCCCCGGACCAACTATGTCCCCAATTGCTCCCAAGAAGAATACCACCGCCGCACTCCAAAAGTGCCTTGGGATGGGAGGCCGGTGACTGATTATTATCGGTTGGCCTATAGAGGAATGATTGGACCATCTGCTGAGAGAACATTAGTTGGGTCGATAGTTACAAAGAATGTTGGTCATACGCATGGCGTACAGACAACAGCCTTTATAGCCTCTCAACAACTTGTAACTTCTGCTGCTTATGGGATGAGCTTAACCGCTGATTTCTTTGTAAAAACTACGGGAAGAAGCAATTTGCATTTCACATGGTACAATTTTCCTATTTTTGATTCATCCGATAAGATATTATTATTCGGATTAACACTATCCTGCCTCACCAACCACTACGCCTCTCTCTGGTCCTCCTGCTGGCAGGACTCTTTCACTGCTGATTCCTGGGCAAAATCAGATCCGCGGCTGCCCGATTCATTTTTCCGCAGCCTGAGACCCAAATGGCATCGTGACTGCGCCCTGCGCACAGACTATGCCAGACGCCAGGCCCTGGTGGAGATCGACGTGCTCACTGCTCAGGCCCTGGGGATGACTTTGGAAGAACTCAAAACCATATACAGGGTTCAGTTCCCGGTCATGCGTCAATACGAAGCTGACACATGGTATGACCAGAACGGCCGTATAGCATTCACCAACTCCAAAGGCCTGACCGGAGTGGGATTCTCCAGACCTGAATGGAATGAGCTTACCCAAGAAACCAAAAATGACCAGGGCCGGATCATCCGCATATCCAAATCCGGCCGGCCCCTGACCCGTACATTCACAGACAACACCCTGCCCACCGGCCCATACGAAAAAACCATGGAGTACCTGCCGCCTTTTGATAAGTGTGACAGGGAAGAGGACTATGAGGTAGTCTGGGAAGAGTTTGAAAGAAGATTTCAGGATAATTATCCCCGGTGATCTCATTAAGGCCATGAAAACAGACACATACAGATTGAAACACTCTTTCTTGACAAAACAACAATCAGTATCATAATGATACTGCAATTGGCTGGAGGCTGGTTTGGCTAAATGGAAACCTCACTATGATCTGAAAAAATCTAAAAGTTTAATTGATTCAGATAAATATATCATTGTGAAGTCTGCAAAAACAACAGCTTTCAAGCTAAACTTTAACGAACAAAGAATAAAAGATGTGTTGCTGAACATCAAGCCTTCTGATTTCAGCAAATCAGAGGAAGACTGGCAGATTAAGGGGCATTGGCAGGATGCATATAAGACCTGCTATGATGGTCACCGTCTTTATGTGAAGTGGAAGATCACTGAAAACAAAGAAGAACATCTGCTGGTCCTGTCATTTAAGGAAGACCAGGGAGGAGAGATATGAGTTTTGCAAATGGCATGTCCTGCCCTGTTTGCGGCAAAGGCTATATTCAGAGGCATCTCAAGCGGGAAGAATTTGAATATAAGGGCCAGGCGAAGATTATCGACGACTATCCCCTGCTTATTTGCGACGCTTGTGAAGAGGAATTTGTTTCTGCAGAAGATTCCAGGCTTTTTGATAAGGAGTTGACCGCCTTTCAGCGAAAAGTTGACGGTCTGCTTACTCCTGATGAAATAAGGTCTATCAGGGAAAAGCTTGGATATAACCAGACCAGTTTTGCCAGACTGCTCAAGGTCGGGGAGAAGAATTTTGCCCGCTATGAAACCGGGGTCAGTCCACAAAGCAGATACTTAGACTGGCTCATGCGCATATTGAACGATTATCCTGAGACCATTAAGACTATAACCGGTAACAGAGATTCAAACCCGGATAAAAATATTTCAGTACAGTATCCGAATAATTTATCTGATGGGTTTTGGTTCTTCAGGAAGAGTCAGATTTGAAAATTTAATTCCCAAGACAACCCAGAAGTCCAGCCAAACATAAAAAATAGAGGATTCTCATGGAAAAAGTAAGGACAAATGAATACTGGCCTGTCTATGTATTTCCTCCTGGGGATACCATTCTGGAGACTATTGAAGCCATAGGCATGACCCGGGACCAGCTGGCTCACAGGATGGGCGTACCTGAGGATCATATCAATGAAGTTATCAAAGGTAAGGCCGTACTTACAGAGGACATCGTCCTAAAGCTGGAGGTTGTTTTGGGAATTGATGCTTCTTTCTGGCGTAACCTTGAGCATATGTATAGACGATATAGCTAACGCGGGCTGTGCCCGCAACCCAGAAAAGAGTGCCTAAACATGATCCCTTCCATCCTTTCCAGACAAATACACCAGGGTCTGAAGGATTTCCTGGCAACCACCTTTCAGAGCACCAACCCCTTTTTCCATGGTGTACTGGAAAAGTTTCTAAGTACCGATGGAAGTCTAAACAAGGGTCCGTACATTTCACTGCAGCTGCCCTTTGAAAAAGGCGGCGACCAGGAATATTTTCCCCATGTACCCCTTGGCTACACTCCTTACAGGCACCAGGAAAAGGCCTTTGCCAGGCTCTCAGGGCCGAAGCCCCGGGGGACTCTTATTGCCACCGGGACCGGCTCGGGCAAGACCGAGTGCTACAACCAGCCCATCCTGGAATATTGCCGCGTCAATTCCGGTACCCCAGGCATCAAGGCCATCCTTCTCTATCCCATGAACGCCCTGGCCTTTGACCAGGCTTCCAGGCTGGCGGCTACCATCTGGAAAAATCCCGGGCTTCGGGGCCGGGTAACTGCCGGGCTTTTTGTGGGACAAAGCACCGCTGATCCCAGTTCCACCATGGGCGAGGATCACATTATAACGGATAAGGACCTTTTGAGGCAAAGCCCGCCGGATATACTGCTCACCAACTACAAGATGCTGGACTACCTGCTGCTCCGGGCCAGGGACGCCGCACTGTGGGCCGCCAACACTCCCGAGACCCTGCGCTATATAGTGGTGGACGAACTTCACACCTTTGACGGTGCCCAGGGTACGGACCTGGCCTGCCTGCTCCGCCGCCTGCAGTCCAGGCTGGGTACTCCTGCCGGATACCTGTGCCCCATCGGCACCTCGGCCACTCTGGGGGGTGACGACTCCACAGATCAGTTGATCCGGTACGCCGGCAAAATCTTCGGTCAGGACTTTGACCATGAGGCACTCATTACAGAGAGCCGCCTGAATGCGGATGATTTCTTGCGCGGTGAGCTCATAAGCCGGGTGGACATACCGGCACCACGGGATATGGATGCTTTAAAGCCGGAGAAGTATGATACCCCAAGGGATTTTCTGGAGGCCCAGATCCAGTTGTGGACGGGTCTGGATCTGCAGGCTGAACCGGATAAGAGCCAGTGGCGGGTGGACCTGGGCCAGGCTCTGAAAAGCCATGTATTTGTGCACAACCTGTTGCGGGTGGTGGACGGACAGGTGCGCAGCATGCAGCACATCTTAGACGAACTCGGGGGCAAGGCCTCGCCCCAGGTCAAATCCGGCGGACCTGAGTACGCAAGTCTTCTGCTGTCAAGTCTGCTGGCCTGCATTTCAACCGCTAAAAGCCTGGACCAGGAAGAACTGCGGCCCTTTATCCATGTCCGGGTACAGCACTGGTACAGGGAACTAAGGCGCATGGTCTGTTCAGTAGGCTCTTCTCCGGAGATTCGCTTTTCAGATGACCTGACCCAGGATCAAAGAAACCGGCATCTGCCTCTGCTGCATTGCCGTGAATGCGGCCAGATGGGCTGGCTGGGCAGGCTTCCTCTGCATGGTGCCGGCCTGCAAAGCGATTTGAAAGCCATCTACGTGGATTTTTTCAGCAAAAAGCCCTCCCAGAGACTGACCAGTATTTTTCCCCAGGAGCAGGGCAGCAGATCTTCCTTTTTTCCCGGGCACAGCATGCAGCTCTGCCCCTGGTGCCTGCACCTGGGAAATAAGTCAGGAGACGAATGCAGGGGGTGCGGGCAGACCGGTACCATAGCAGTTCTGGTGCCGGAATCTGCAGTCAAGCACTGCCCATCCTGCGGGGCTCACAACAGCCTGACCCTGCTGGGTTCTCGGGCCGCCAGCCTGACCAGCGTGATGATTGGTCAGTTCATGTCTTCCAGTTACAATTTTGATCCCAAGTGCATAGCCTTCTCGGATAATGTCCAGGATGCTGCACACCGGGCCGGGTTTTTCGGAGCCAGGACGTTTCGTTTTACCTTCAGGGCTGCTTTGCAGCAGTATGTACAGGACAGGGCCGAAGGCCACAGCCTGCAGCGTATTTCCCGGGAGATGCCGGCTTATATGCAGAGCCGGATGGATGCTGAAAACTTCGCCGCTACCTTTATGCCCTCCAACATGACCTGGCTGCATGATGCAGAACACTTAGAAAAGCATGACTGCCTGCCATCAGGGTCGGATCTTGGAAGCCTCATTGCCCGCCGCCTGCGTTTTGAAACCGTGTCAGAATATGGATTCAGCAGCCGTATTGGACGGACTCTGGAAAAGTCCGGGGCCTCTGTGGCCAGACCTGACCCGGAGCGAATGGGCCTGGTGATTGAAGAACTGAAAATGATCCTGCAAAACGAAATGGAAGAGTTGCGGATGCCCCAGGGCACTGCAGGGAACTCAGGGGACA
The DNA here is from genome assembly GCF_000174435.1 of Desulfonatronospira thiodismutans ASO3-1. NCBI lineage: Bacteria > Pseudomonadati > Thermodesulfobacteriota > Desulfovibrionia > Desulfovibrionales > Desulfonatronovibrionaceae > Desulfonatronospira > Desulfonatronospira thiodismutans. Next base: position 1,262,558 of record NZ_ACJN02000001.1, on the reverse strand, counting down.
CTTCAGGCCAGAGCATCAATAATAATGCACTGGCCTCCTTTTTAATGGGCCTCACTGTCCAGATTAAAAACCAGGGGGGCATCTTTGACCCGGACTTAGAGGAGTACGTCAAAAACTGGGGCAAAGAGTACTATATCAGCCAGAGGCGGAAGCACTGGATGCCGGGATTCGGTCCCAAGACCCGCACTCCGGGATTTGTAACCACCAGGGCGGGTATGGACCGTTTCCCTCAGATTACTCACAGCGGCAGCCGCAACAGCTGGTATGAGTGGTGGGCCTTCAACTATTTTCCAAACCTGGCCATGCGCCAGCCCGGGCTTGCCCAGCGGTTTTACAACCTGGTCTTTGCTTCTCTGAACAAACACGGGCTGGTTCAGGACCGCTTCCAGGACGGACACCATATTTACGGCCTGCAGCCGGATGCCCTGCAGATCACCAACCAGGTGCAGCAATTCAGGTGCAGCATCTGTGGTTTCAGCCTTTCCGGGGCAGCGGCGGATCATGAGGTCTGGAGCAGCATGTCCTGTCTGCGCCGGGGGTGTCAGGGGATTTTCGACCCGGCAGAAAGAGGGGCGGACTACTATGGCCGGCTGTACATCCGGGGCAGAATCAACCGGGTGGTGGCCAGGGAGCATACAGGGCTGCTTGACCGGGACACAAGGGAAGAGCTGGAGCAGAAATTCAAGACCCCGGATGCACAGCGAAAACCCTGGTATCCGAACCTGCTGTCCAGTACCCCCACCCTGGAGATGGGCATTGATATCGGCAGTCTTTCCGCCACGCTGCAATGTTCCGTGCCTCCGGGGCAGGCCAATTATGTCCAGAGAACCGGCCGCAGCGGCCGCAAGGACGGCAATGCCCTGAATCTGACCGTGGCTGCCGGTCAGGCCCATGACCTGTACTTTTTTGCCCGGCCCTTAGAGATGATCTCTGGTTACGTACATCCTCCGGGAGTGTATCTAGATGCCTCGGCAGTTCTGGAGAGGCAGTTTACAGCCTTTTGCCTGGACCGCTGGGTGCAGGCCAGTCCCGGAACCGACCCGGTGCCTTCACGCCTGAGCACTGTGCTGGACACCTTTCAACGCCAGGACAGACAGGTTTTTCCCCATAACTTCATGGAGTATATCCAGACCAGACAGACCCGGCTTTTTGACGATTTTGCAGGTCTTTTTCACCAGGAGCTAAGCCAGGACTCCATTAATCATCTGAAGCAGTTCGTGTTTGGAGACAGCCAGGAGCATCCCGGACTTGGCTATCGCATCCTGCTGCGTCTGTATGACCTGCAAAAGGAAAGAAAGGGCCTAAAAACCCAGGTGGACCGGCTGTACCGGGAGATAAAACGCCGGGAGAACAGCCCGGTCCGGGACAAGAACCATGAGGATGAAATGGACAGCCTGCGCCAGGAGCGCTCCGGGCTCATGGCCCTCATACGCAATATCAACTCCAGGGACACCTACAATTTTCTAACAGACGAGGGGCTTCTGCCCAACTATGCCTTTCCAGAACAGGGGATTTTACTGCAGTCCATAATCTATCGCCGCAGGAAAATTCAGCAGAAAGGGCAGGGCAGGTACGAGACCCTGAATTTTGAGTACGAGCGTCCAGCCTCCAGCGGCCTGCGGGAACTGGCCCCGGGTAATCGTTTTTACGCCGAAGGCAGGCGGGTGGAAGTGGACCAGGTGGACCTGCGCACGGCAGGGCTGGAGACCTGGAGACTTTGCAGCAACTGCCCCCATTGCGAGCCCGAGGCCAGGGCCGGCGGTTCAGCAGTCTGTCCCAGGTGCGCAAGTCCCATGTGGACAGACCAGGGCAGGAAGCAGGAACTTGTCCGGGTCAGGCAGGTCATGGCCAATGCCCCGGACTGGGACAGCCGCATAACAGACGAGTCGGATCAGCGGGACCCGGCCTTTTACAGCACCCAGCTCCTGGTGGATGTGGATAATGCGGCCATCAGGGATGCTTACCAGATTGAACACCCGCAGCACCCCTTTGGTTTTGAGTTTATCTCCAGGGCGGTATTTCGAGACATCAATTTCGGTCCCCAGGGACAAAACAGCCGGTCCATGCAGGTGGCTGGAGAAGACCTGGAGGGGGCGGGCTTTGTGCTGTGCAGGCACTGCGGCAAAGTCCAGAAGCGTGACGGCCGGATAAAGCATGCCTTTGGCTGTCCAGCCAAGGATAAAGACAGCGAGGCCAATTTTGTCAAAAGTGTTTTTCTGTACCGGGAGTTTACCTCGGAAGCCATCAAGATCCTGGTGCCGGTTACTGGTATAGAGGCCTCCAAAAAGCGGCTGGATTCCTTTGTGGCCGCACTGCAGCTGGGTCTTCGGCATCACTTCGGTGGTTCAGCCTATGCCATAGACCATCTCCAGACCACTTTGAGCCAGGAACCGGTGCCGGATTCCAGCCTGCGTAAGCAGTACTTAGTTCTGTACGACACTGTGCCCGGGGGCACCGGCTTTTTAAAGCAGCTCATGCGCTCCGAAACCATGCTTACTGTCCTGGAAAAGGCCATGCAGGCCCTGACCAACTGCTCCTGTCACAAAGACCCGGACCGTGACGGCTGCTACAACTGTCTTCTGGCCTATCGTCACAGCTACCTTATGCCCACCACTTCCAGGCAGACAGCCCAGGAAGTGCTGTCCACAATTCTGTCCCACCGCGATACCCTGCGCCAGGTGGACAATCTGCAGCAGATCCGGGTGGAAGGCCTGGGGGAAAGCGAGCTTGAGGTGCTTTTCCTGGAAGGTCTGCAGAGTCTGGACAGACAGGGCTGGACAGTGGAGCTGCGCAAAGAGGTCATCCGGGGCAAACCGGGGAGGTTTCTGCGACTAAGGGCGCAGGCCTACGAGGTGGAACCCCAGGTGGAGCTTGGACAGGCACAGGCAGTGGTGATACCAAGCCGGGCGGATTTTGTTATCCGTTCAGCCCGGAGCAGGCAGGCCGGCAGACCTGTGGCTGTTTACGCCGATGGACTGGCCTTTCACAGGCAGCGCATGGGCCAGGATATGGCTCAGCGTATGGCCCTGGTGCAAAGTGGGCGCTTTCACACCTGGAGCCTGACCTGGAAGGATATCCACGGACAGGTCAGGCAGAGACAGGAAAAGGTGGCGGATCTTCTGCATCCGGGGGACAGTCCCATGGGCCGGCAGAAGTTCGTGCAGCTGCTAAGCCAGCTTGACCTGGAAGGATGCCGGGAACTGCATACCAGGGACAATTTCTCCCTGCTGGCACATTTTCTGGCTGATTTACGGGCAAAGGATATGCAGAATTATGCCCTGGCCCAGGCTGTAAGCCTCTTGGACATGAGCCCTTCCCAGGATGCAAGAGATGAGTGGCTGCAGGCGGTGGACCATGTGGTCCCGGATATTTTACTGCAGGAGCTGGATGCCCGGGTGCACGAGTCTCTGATCGGCAGCCTGAACCCTGGGCCGGTTAACCTGTTTGTCCTGGCCTCCAGGAATGCCTTGAAAAGTGCGGATCCTTCGGGTGTGCGCCTGTTCTGCTGCCTGGATGATACAGAAGAAGCCCAGGAGAAAACAGGGTTTGAGCGCAGCTGGATTAATTTCCTGCGCCTGTATAATATCTTCCAGTTTTTGCCCAGAGCCTTTTTCTGCACCCGGCAGGGACTCAGGCAGGGCATGTATGACCAGCTCATTGAGAGTTTTTCAGATCAGGATGCAGGGGCATCTCATGCTTTAGTTGCCCGGGAAGACGATCCTGAGTGGCAGGAGGCCTTTGAGCTTGCCGGTCTTGAACTGCATGAGCGCCTGTCACAGATGCGCAGCCAGGGCTGGCCTGCCCCTGAAGTTGGTTTTGAACTGCATGCCGGGGGCAGGGTGCTTGCCGAGGCAGAGCTGGCCTGGCCGGAACAGAAGATTGCCTGCCTTACTCATGAGCAAAAAAAGGACGCAGAAATTCTGCAGGAACATGGATGGACTGTTTACACGTAAACATTCAGGTAGACGCCGGAACCGGCCCGGGGACAGTCCCGCACTTATTTTTTTCTGATGGACAATTTTTGGCTGTTGGCGTTGGAAAAATAAGTGCGGGACAGTCCCCAGGCCTGGTGCCAGTAATCACCAACCAGGACCCCCTGAATGGTTACGTTTACACCCTGGATGAATAAAAGGGCACCTGCCCTTCAAAACCATAGGGAGATTTTTTATGTCCCAGAACCAACCCACTGTGGCCATTTCCAGTGATTTTTTCAATGCTTTTGCCAGCCTGCCCAAAAAAGTCCAGAACAAGGCCATAAGCTTCGTCTCCAAGTTCCGCCAGAATCCTGAGATTCCCGGTATAAATTATGAAAAGATCCATGACGCTGCACACCCGGGGTTTCGCTCGGTGCGTATCGGGGACGATTACCGGGGTATTGTACTTAAACCTGACAGCGACAACGTGTATGTTCTTTTGTGGGTGGACCAGCACGATGAGGCCTATGCCTGGGCCAGGCGCAAAAAATGCGCGGTCCATCCCGATACCGGGAGTCTGCAGATTTTTGACGTAATGGAGGTCTCAGGCCATGAGGTCCAGCAGCAGGAAGTAAGCAGCGCAGCTGTGTCGGGTCTGTTTGATGAGTTTCGCGACAGGCACCTTGTGCAGCTGGGAGTCCCCCGGGAGATGCTGGCCAGGGTCAGAAAAATCACCAGAGAGGAAGAGCTGGATGAAATGCTTGGCTCTTTGCCCCAGGAGGCTTACGAGGCTTTATTTTTTCTGGCTCAAGGGTTTTCGCTGCAGGAGGTCTTTGATCAGACCGGCAAGACAGAGACGGAAAAAGAGGTGGATACCAGCGACATCAAAACTGCCTTGGATCAGCCCGATTCCCAGCAGCGTTTCCATGTTATCACTGATGACCTGGAACTGCAGACCATGCTGCAGGCCCCCTTAGAGAAGTGGCGGGTATTTCTGCATCCCACCCAGCGCAAGCTTGTGCAGCGCAGCTGGAACGGACCTGTCCGGGTTCTGGGGGAGGCAGGCACCGGTAAGACAGTGGCAGCCATGCACCGGGCCAGGTGGCTGGCCAGGGAGATATTTACCGGGGAGCATGACTGGATTCTTATGACCACTTTTACCCGGAACCTGGCTGCGGACATCCAGTCCAACCTGCAGACCATCTGTTCTCCGGAAGAGCAGGCTAGAATAGAAGTGGTCAATCTGGATAAGTGGGTTTCGGATTTTTTGAAACGTTCAGGCTATTCATACAGTATCATCTACTCCCACAAGACAGATGAGCTGTGGGAGCAGGCCATGGCTGCCGCCCCGGAAGAACCGGCTCTGCCGGAATCTTTTTACCGGGAGGAGTGGTCCAACGTGCTCCAGCCCCAGGGAGTGGCCAGTTTTGAAGAGTACAGCAAAGCCTCGCGCAAAGGGCGCGGTGTGGCTCTGAACCGCAAGGCGCGCAAGACAATCTGGCCGGTTTTTGAAGAATACCGGCTGCTTTTGAATGAGAACGGGTGGCGCGAACCGGATGATGCCATGCGCGATGCCCGGAATATACTGGAGGTGCAGGGACTCAGGCTGCCATATAAGTCCATTGTGGTGGATGAGGCCCAGGACATGGGCACCCAGGCCTTCAGGCTTTTGCGGCAGATGGTTCCGGAAGGTCCAGACGACCTTTTTATTGTAGGTGATGGCCACCAGCGAATTTACCGGCACAAGGTAATCCTGGGGCAGTGCGGTATAAAGATTGTGGGTCGAAGCCGCAAACTGCGGGTCAATTACCGGACCACCGAGGAGACCAGACGCTGGGCTACAAGTGTACTTGAAGACCTTGTCATCGATGATCTGGATGAAGGCCGTGACGACACTAAGGGCACCACATCCCTACTGCGGGGCCTGGAGCCGGATATAAAGCATTTTGTTTCCTTTGAGGAGGAAAAGAAATACCTGGTGCAGCTGGCCCGGCAAAAGGACGCAGAAGGCGCATTGGCCCGTACTTGTCTGGCGGTCAGGACCAAATCCATGCTCAAGCGCTACCAGCAGGTAATGCAGGATAACGCAGTGCCGGTATATGCCATCAGCCACGATGCAGCAGAGGACAGAAACGCCCCGGGCCTTAGACTGGCTACCTTGCACCGGGTCAAAGGCCTGGAATTCGAGACCATGATCCTGGCCGGGGTCAACGACGGGGTCATGCCCCTGCGCAACTCCTTAGAGTCCACGGATGATGCAGCGGAAAGAGATGACCGGGAACTGAGGGAAAGAGCCTTGTTCTATGTGGCAGCAACCCGGGCAAGACAGGAACTGGTGGTCACCAGCTATGGCAGACAGAGTCCATTTATTGCTTTGTAGAACAGAGTTTTGACCACACAAGACAGATTCCGGGGCTGCCTCGCCGGCCTGGCTGCCGGTGATGCCGTGGGCACCACCGTGGAGTTTATGCCCAGGGGCAGCTTTGAGCCGCTCAGAGATATGGTCGGTGGAGGACCGTTTAATCTGCGTCCGGGTCAGTGGACTGATGATACCTCGTAACCATTCAGGGGGCGCAGGAAACGTCCCGGGGGACAGTCCCGCACTTATTTTTTTTCTGATGGACAATTTTTGGCTGTTGGCGTTGGAAAAATAAGTGCGGGACAGTCCCCAGGCCTGGTGCCAGTAGCCACCACCGAGACCCCCCTGAATGGTTACCATGGCCCTGTGCCTGGCAGAGAGCCTGACTGAAAAGGGCGGGTTTGACGTCCGGGACCAGATGGAAAGATACTGCAGGTGGATGGAAACCGGATACCTGAGCAGCACCGGGTCCTGCTTTGATATCGGCAGTACCGTGGCTTCGGCTTTGCAAATATACCTGAAAACCGGTGAGCCTTACTCCGGTTCAACCCATCCCAGGTCGGCAGGCAACGGCTCCATTATGCGCCTGGCACCAGTACCCATGAAGTACTTTCCTGATATGGATCTGGCTGAGAGCATGGCCGGGCAAAGCTCCAGGACAACCCACGGGGCAGAGGAATGCATCGATGCTTGCAGACTCTTGGCCAGGATGACGGTCAGGGCTTTATCAGGGCGGAGCAAAGAAGAAATACTCCTGGCGGACAGGGACTCTTTTCGGGGAAGTAAGAAAATTACAGCCATTGCCAGGGCAGGGTACCTGGAAAAAGATGAGTCGGATCTTTATGGAACCGGATACGTGGTCCAGAGCCTGGAAGCGGCCCTGTGGTGTTTTGCCAGGTCCGTTTCGTTTAGAGATGCAGTCCTGCGGGCCGCTAATCTTAGGAGATGATGCAGACACCACAGCGGCTGTCTGCGGTCAGCTGGCCGGGGCATATTACGGCTTTGACGGCATCCCCCCGCACTGGACTGAAAAACTGGCTATGAAGGAAAAAATCCTTGAACTTTCGGACAGGCTTTATTCAGAAAAGACTTCTAACTCAAAAAATGACTCAAAGAAATTGTGGATGGCTGAGGATTTTGACGTTTATTTTAAACGAATAAAGACTTAAACATGTTGATACTTCAGGACTATTTGATCTGATGGGATGAGTGCTGATTTTTTGGTGGTGGGCAATGCAGGATTCGAACCTGCGGCCTCCAGCTCCGGAGGCTGGCGCTCTATCCTACTGAGCTAATTGCCCGTTAAGAAAATAATGTTATGTTGCAAAGGTTCAAAAGTCAAGGCTGTTGTCTTTGAAATAATATCACCCTTCATCTGGCGTATGTTCACCAGTTATGTCATTAAAAAGGATAGGTTATGAATAAAATTGTTATGGCCATTACCGGGGCCAGCGGGATGCCTTATGCCCTGACCCTGGTCCAGGAGCTTATCAGTCTTGATATTGAGCTGCACTTAGTGGTCTCCAGTGCTGCATACAAGGTTCTTCAGCTGGAATCTCCCGGATATGAAGCAACCTTGAGTCTTGTTGAGAACATATATCGCCAGGATGACCTGGGTGCCCCTATGGCCAGCGGTTCTTTTCAGCATGGGGGGATGGTGGTCTGTCCCTGCTCCATGGCTTCTCTGGCTGCCATAGCACAGGGGCTGGGCAGCAATCTCATACACAGGGCCGCGGATGTCACCCTCAAGGAGAACCGCAGACTGGTCCTGGTGCCCAGAGAGACCCCCCTGAACAGGGTGCACCTGCAGAATATGCTCGCGGCCAGGGATGCAGGCGCGGTTATTCTGCCCCCGTGTCCGGGATTTTACAACAAGCCCCAAGAGATGCAGGATCTCATCCGGCATATAGCCGCCCGGATTATGGATTCGCTGGGCATAGAGAACAGTGTGTCCAGGCGTTGGGAGGGAGGGTAGGACGCATGGGGCATGGCGCATGGGGCAAGAAAGCATAGGGCATAGGGCATGGGGCATGGGGCAGGGAGAACAAGAGAGGAGAGCTGGGTTGAACTGGGCTTGACCTTGTGCTGGAAACTATATAAATTGTTTATACATAAGTTTTAAATCAAGCTGTTTTGAAGCGTGTCTTTGGAATATCTGTTCAGCATTTTGCATGATGCTTATGAACTGGTCCCCAGCTTCCTTAAAAGTCTAAGCAGGTACTCATTGGAGAAAAATCAGCTTATACATTTGTATATACAATGGAGGATAAAATGTCCACACAGATGATTGTCAGGATTGATCCAGGTCTTAAAGACCATGCGGGCCAATTGGCCAGGCAGGAAGGAAAAAATCTGAGTGAGCTGGTAAGGGAACTGCTTATCAAATATATTAACGAAAGAGACATGAGTGCCCACATTGATGACCTGTGGGACAGGATCGGCAGGCAGCTTTCCAGCCAAGCGGCATTGTCTGACATAGAAAAAGCAGTACAGGATGTCAGGGAAAAAAACATATAAAGTTGTCATAGACACAAATGTTTTTGTGTCCTCTTTTTTCGGCGGTCTCCCCCGTCAAACCATAGATCTCTGGAAAAATGGACAGATTATCCTGTGTCTTTCTCAGGATATTGTGGAAGAATACATGGAGGTGCTGATCAGACTGGGTGTAACGGATAAAAAAAGCCTGGAGGATCTGTCCGGGCTGTTCGCGAGGGGATGGAACTGTCTTTATGCGGGGGTCACTCCTGACCTCAGTGTTATTCAGGAGGATTCAGGGGATGATAAATTTCTGGAATGCGCTATTGCCCTGGACGCCGGATTTATCATTTCTGGAGACCAGCATTTGAAAAAGCTGAAAAAATATTTCCATATCCGCATCATGTCCCCAAGAGAGTTTATGGATTTTTTGAATGAAGTTTAAGGGCAGAGGGCATAGGGCATGGCGCATGGGGCAAGAAAGCATAGGGCATGGGGCATGGCGCATGAGGCGGGCATGGGGTCCCGGTGAAATTCGCTGCGCTGATACTTCGTATATTTCACGGGGTAAACATGGGGAAGAGGGCATGGGGCATGGGGTACCAGTGAAACCTTTGTCCTTGACAGGGAGTCCTTTGGGCTGTTTGCCTTGCCTGTCCCGTACATTTTCCTCCAATGCACTGGGGTTCACCCAGTGAAATGATAGAAGGTTTCACAAGTCAAGCGGGGTAAACATGAGAAGCTTAACAAGAAAGGAGTATTTTTTATGTCCAGCAAACTTATCTGGCACGGGCATGCGAATTTTGAGATTGTGACCTCCGGGTTGAATATCCTCATCGATCCCTGGTTTGAAGGCAACCCGTCAGCAGGTTCAGCTTCAGGGGATGTCAAGAAGGCCGACCTGGTGCTGGTTACCCACGACCATGCTGATCATATCGGTCAGGCTGTGGATATTTGCCAGAAAACCGGGGCATACCTGGGAGCCATTGTGGAGGTGGCCGGCAAATGCAAGTCCATGGGGGTAGACCCGGGTAAGATAGTAAACGGCATCGGGTTCAACATCGGTGGGACCATCGACTTTGAAGGGGTTCAGGTCACCATGACCCAGGCTGATCATTCCGCGGATCAGGGCTCATGTGTAGGCTTTATTGTAACGCTGCCCGGAGGCGGCCCCTGTCTCTATCATGCAGGGGATACCGGAATTTTCGCCACCATGCAGCTCTGGGGGGAACTCTATGATATTGACGTAGCCATTCTGCCCATAGGCGGGGTGTTCACCATGGATCCCAGGCAGGCGGCCCTGGCCTGCAGGCTTCTTGGATGCAAAAAGACAGTACCCATGCACTGGGGATCTTTTCCGGTGCTGGAACAGAATACAGAGAATTACAAAAAAGAGCTTCAGGCCAGAGCTCCTGGTACAGAGCTGTTGGCCATGCAGCCCGGAGAAAGCATCGACCTTTAGGTTGACCGGTCGAAAGGTTTTCCGGATGCAAGCCGCAATCGCAGGCAAAAAAGAGGCTGCTTTAAGGCGGCCCTTTTTGCCTGCACTTGAGTTTTAACCATTCAGGGACTCCAGGGTGGTAACTGCTGGCCGATTGCAGCACAGCCTGAATAGTTCGCTCAGCGTAACCCTTCAGGGGGGAGATATGCCAATTTACCTGTCTGCCAGGCGGGTAATGCCTTGCTGGGGATATTTATTCTTCAAAACCGTGTGTGCGGAGCACCCGTGTGAAGCCTGAAGGCTTTCCGTGCCTAATAAAATTTTTTTGGCACGGGCAACTTCGTTGCTCACCCCGGTGAAACCCGCTGCGCGGAGACAAAAGTCTGTTTCACGGGGCGAGCGGGCGGCTTTGCCGCTCACGGCTGGGGAGTATGCCTCAAGTCTATTCTCGGTAGCAATTGTTGGTACTCCCTGAATGGTTCGCTCAGCTGATGCATATCTCCACGGTCAGGGGACCGCCGTCGGTGTCGAAGGGGATGGCCAGGATGGCCGAGGACGAGACATGTCTTATGGAATGGTCCTTGCCTGTGACCACGGTGGGTATTGCACCTTCAAACTGCATCCCGATCTCAGCCAGACCTTTTCTGGCCTGGCCGGAAATCATGTTGGTCAACTCCCCCACGGCATCGGTGACCTCGTTGGTTACTTCCTTGTAGTTCTCACCGAGCATATTGTTGATTATGCCCAGAACAGAAGACTGGGTGAAGCTCACCGACATGGTCCCCTTGTTTTTCCCGTTGGGACTGGAGAAGCCTATGACCCCGGAGATGTCCCCCCGGGCGGTGTTGTCTTTCTTGACGTAAGCCTTGCCCGGCTTGGCATCGACCATGGCCATGGTTCCAAGGACATTTATCACCGAACCCACAAATGTTTTGATTACCTTCTGTACTTTTTGATCCATACTGAATAAAACCTTCTTGATAACTTTGCCTGGTCACAACCCGATAATAAACGGTATTCACTGGAGAAACGGGAATTGAGGTACATTAGTTCCGAAGTTTCCGGATTAAACAGAGCAAAGCAAAAAGTCAATTCCGAAACCCATGCCCTGCTTTCCAGCCTTGACCTGGAAACAGCATTTCACTACTATCACACTGACTGCTTTACAAGGAAATATTTATTGTTTATGTGTTGCCACAATGATTTTGTGGCTCAAAAGAGTATTTGTAACCATGCGAGAATAAACGATAATTGTTTTCTGTAGGGGCTAGTAAATTTATGAAAAACCTTTTGGCTCCCTTGAGGATAGAGCATATCCCGGGTTCCAAAGCCGGAAAATGCGTATTCTGCAGATCTGATTTAAATAAGAAAAAGATCATCTAATACGAAGCACCCCCGGGGTTAAGAAGTATGGGCGTATGGGAGTAGGGGCGTATGGGAGTCAAAAGATCTTTACACCCACACATGGATACCCCCATACACCCATACCTTCTTCCAAAGGGAGGGGAGTTGCACCGTGGCTTGGACTTGCTTGGGTGGTGGGTTTCTGGAATTTTTATAAGGAAGGGAATTCATACAACCACCCCGGGGTTAAGAAGTATGGGCGTATGGGAGTAGGGGCGTATGGGAGTCAAAAGATCTTTACACCCACACATGGATACACCCATACACCCATACTTTCTTCCTGAGGAAGGGGAGTTGCACCGTGGCCTGGATTTACCTGGGTGGTGGGTTTCTGGAATTTTTATAAGGAAGGGATCTCATACAACCACCCCCGGCCCCTCCTTGGCTAAGGAGGGGAGTTGTACCGTGGCTTGGACTTGCTTGGGTGGTGGGTTTCTGGAATTTTTATAAGGAAGGGAATTCATACAACCACCCCGGGGTTAAGAAGTATGGGCGTATGGGAGTAGGGGCGTATGGGAGTCAAAAGATCTTTACACCCACACATGGATACACCCATACACCCATACTTTCTTCCTGAGGAAGGGGAGTTGCACCGTGGCCTGGATTTACCTGGGTGGTGGGTTTCTGGAATTTTTATAAGGAAGGGAGTTCATACAACCACCCCCGGCCCCTCCTTGGCTAAGGAGGGGAGCTATACCGTGACTTGGAGTTACTTGGGTGGTGGGCTTTTGGAATTTTTATAAGGAAGGGAGCTCATACAACCACCCCCGGGGTTAAGAAGTATGGGCGTATGGGAGTAGGGGCGTATGGGAGTCAAAAGATCTTTACACCCACACATGGATACACCCATACTTTCTTCCTGAGGAAGGGGAGTTGCACCGTGGCCTGGATTTACTTGGGTGGTGTAAGCATAAAATGACAAACCTGGGTGAGAGCTACATGCTGAAATAACTGAACTGGAATTGTAGTTGCTTGGAAACAGATACGAGATTTTTCATTTATGGCAGTAATGAGCGATACTTCGGTCATGCCGGATAATTGTCTGCTGCGTATGATCGACTGAGAGCACATTTTGAAACCTATACCTGAGAAAGGAGATAGCCATGCGTTATTTAAGGGTGGCCCTGCTGATTCTGTTGTTTTTCTTTGCCATGCTTTTTTTCGTGCAGAACCATGAACTGCTGTCCAAAACCGTCAAGCTGCACCTGGAAATTTTTGGGGCTGAATTCACAAGCACTGATATCCCCTACTACCTGATTGTTCTGCTTGGTTTTCTGGCCGGCGGTTTTATCGCCCTGATATATCTGCTGGGAGAAAAAATAAGAATGAACGGCGAAGTCAAGCGGTGCAAAGCCAAGATTGCCGATCTTGAAAAAGAGATCACCTCGTTGCGCAATATGCCCCTTGAAGATGACAGTCTGGGCCTGAATACCTCTTCTCAGGAAGAGCAGGAAAGCCGTTAGCCCCACAGGAAAAGCTCTGGACTCCGGTTGATTGCAGGCCTGAAAAAGTTCAGCAGTAGAGAACCCGGGAGGACAAGCAGACCCTGGGATGCTTTGGTGCCACTGCTCTAAGGCGTTTCGGCTGAAAGCCTGACTTTACTGGTTTCAGAGTTTTTCCATTGCATCTGTAGTCTTTATTCATTTTCAGGGCCCTGCTTAAGGCAGGGCCTTTGAGGTTTTTTGATGGTAAAGTGGCTGCACAGCTTAAGGCGCAAGATCAAAGAACAGCATGCCTCGATAATTTACCCGCATGAAGGTTTTCTGCCTCCTTCCCAGGACACTTTTGCAGCCATAGGGGAGCTGAGCCGCGTAGTCCGCAACAATCCCGATGCCGTGGAAATTTATCTGGCCCTGGGCAATCTTTTTCGTTCCCAGGGCGAGATAGAGCGAGCCATCCAGATAAGGACCAATCTCATCGCCCGCCCCCACCTGGAGGCGCAGTTCAAGGCCAGGGCCTGGTATGAACTGGGCCTGGACTACAAGAGGGCCGGTATACTGGACCGTGCCCAGGCAGCCCTGGAACAGGCCCATGAGATAACCGGTGACGATCCGGCGGTTATCAAGGAAATGGCCAGGCTGGCCGCTGATTCCACCAATTTCAGCACAGCGGCTCAGTACTACGCCCTGCTGGAGCAGCCCCTGCCCCAGGCCCACTATCTGGTAAGGGCCGCCAGGCAGGAGGAGGAAAAGTCCAAAGATGACCGGGCCGGCTATAAACTCATTGAAAAGGCCTTGAAGGTTTACCCGGGTTCAGTAGAGGCCTGGGTTGAAATAGTCTGCAGGGATTACCGGCATCAGAACTGGACGAATCTGCGTTTTGACCTGAAAAGCGGCCTGCAGAATGTTCAACGCGAATTGCGCTTTGTACTGCTGGAGGGTCTTTTTCAATTCATTGCAGCCAGGTCATCTGCAGGCGACAACCTGCAGGAGCAGTTCGAGTGTTCCAGCATCGTGGTCAACACCGTTTCCGAGCTGGAGCAGGATATGGTGCTGTGCTACTATTGCGCGATTTTCATGAAGCAGTGCGGCAGATACACCGAGTGCCTGGAGTGGCTGGAAAAAACCCTGGTTCTTGGTCCTGACTTCTGGCCGGCCAGGCTGGAGATGCTGGAGCTGAGCCTGGACCATCAGGTTCTGACAGAAAGTTTCAAAGCACAGCTTATGTTTTTCACCCGCAGGGCAAACAGTGTAAAACGTTTTGTATGCCAGAGGTGCGGTCTCAAGAGGGAGCAGCTGTTTTTCAACTGTCCCAGGTGCTACAGCTGGCATTCCATTTCCTTCAGAACGCAGCTTGGTGAATGAAACAAAGGCAATAATACCAGATGCCCCAAGTATCCGGCTGGAAAAATATACCTGAAAACGTAAAGCTGACTCCAATGCTGGAGCAGTATATGCAGATCAAGCAGGACTATCCAGACTGCCTGCTTTTTTTCCGCATGGGGGATTTTTACGAGCTTTTTTTTGAAGATGCCGAAACAGCTGCCCGGGAACTCCAGATAACCCTCACCGCCCGCAACCCCAATGCCGAGTTAAAGGTCCCCATGTGCGGGGTGCCTTATCATGCCTGCGAGGAATACCTGCGCCAGCTCCTGGAAAAGGGACACAAAGTGGCGGTCTGCGACCAGGTGGAAGACCCCGGTGCGGCCAAAGGACTGGTCAAAAGGGAGGTCACCAGGGTGCTCACCCCGGGAACGGTGGTGGAGGACAGCAGCCTGGAGGCCCGGGAGAACAACTACCTGGGAGCCCTTTTCTGGGATACATCCAGGGGCAGGGGAGGGCTGGCCTGGGCCGAGTTTTCCACCGGTGAATGGACCGGGCTGGAGCTTAAAAATGAGGACGAACTCTGGCAGTGGCTGCAGAAGATAAATCCTTCGGAAATACTTGTTGCCCAGGGATATGAACCGCCCAGGGCCCATGTGGGCCTGCAGCCCAGGATAAATTTTGTCCCTGCAGGCTCATATTTTGAGCCGCGCTCGGCCAGGGAGATGATACTTCGCTCACAGCAGGCGGTTTCTCTTCAGGTGCTGGACCTGGAGGACAAGCCCTGCCTGGTGCGGGCCTGCGGGGCCATCCTCATGTACATGGTCCAGACCCACAAGAAAGAGCTGACCCACCTGGCTTCATTCAAGCCCATGAATCTGACCAGGTATCTTTACCTGGACGAGGTGACCATCCGCAACCTGGAGCTTTTCCGGACCCTGGGAGGGCAAAAAGGCCCGGGCACTCTGCTGCATGTCCTGGACCGCACTCTTACCCCCATGGGGGCCAGATATCTTCAGACCAGGCTGCGCCAGCCCTGGAAAGAGCCAGGTCCTATAAATGACAACCAGCAAACTGTTGACTGTCTTTACAAAGACAACAACCTGCGCGAACTGCTGCGCCTGGAGCTGGATCAGGCCTACGACCTGGAAAGGCTCAACACCCGCATTGCCCTGAACAGGTGCAACCCCAAGGACCTGGCGGCTCTGCTTCGTTCTTTGCAGATCCTGCCGGGGATTAAAAAGGCCCTGCAGGGGATGCAGGACAAGCCAGGCCTGGTAAATAAGACCCTGGAAAACTGGGATGACATGCAGGACCTTTGTTTTACCCTGGAAAAGGCCTTAGTGGAGAATCCCCCGCACCTCATAACCGAAGGCGGTATTTTTAGATCCGGTTATGATTCACGCTTAGACGAATTAATCGAGCTTACGGACCACGGCGAATCCAAGCTCAAGGAACTGCTGGAGAAAGAGCGCACCCAAAATGACCTGCCCAAGCTCAAGCTGGGCTATAACCGGGTGTTCGGCTATTATTTCGAATTGTCCAGGGCGGTGAAGGACAGTGTTCCGGAGCATTTCCAGCGCCGTCAGACCCTGGCTTCTTCGGAGCGCTACCTGACTCCGGAGTTAAAAGACCTGGAAAACAGCATGTTGAGCGCAGCAGAGCAGCGAAAGTCCAGGGAAATGGATCTTTTCGGTGAACTCAGGCAGTTTGTGGCCGGTCATGGAAGCAGGATGAAGAAGATGTCCGCCTGTCTGGCCCGTATAGACTACTGGCAGGGTCTGGCCAGTGCGGCCCGGGAGTGGAACTGGAGCAGGCCGGTGCTTAGTAAAGACATAGGCATGCAGATAAAAAAAGGCAGGCATCCGGCCATTGAGGCCATTCAGGGGCGTTCCGGGTACGTGCCCAATGATATGTACCTGGAGGATCCGACCAGGATACTGCTCATTACCGGCCCCAATATGGCGGGCAAGTCCACAGTGCTCAGGCAGACGGCCATTATCGCCATCCTGGCCCAGATGGGTTCTTTCGTGCCGGCCAGAGAAGCAAGTATCGGGCTTTGTGACAGGATATTCTCCCGGGTGGGGGCTTCGGACAACCTGGCTCAGGGCCAGAGCACTTTCATGGTAGAAATGACTGAGACAGCCAGGATACTCAGGCAGGCCACCAGGAGAAGCTTAGTCATCCTGGATGAGATCGGCCGGGGTACAAGTACCTATGACGGCCTGGCCCTGGCCTGGGCCGTGGTGGAGGAACTGGCCCGCAAGCACGAGGGCATAAGGACCCTGTTTGCCACTCACTACCATGAACTGACTAAGCTGGAGCAGGAATTTTCAGTACTCAAGAATTACAATATCGCGGTCAAGGAGTGGAAAAAAGAAATAGTTTTTCTGCGCCGCCTGGTGCCGGGCCCGGCGGACAAGAGTTACGGGATAGAGGTGGCCAGGCTGGCCGGGGTGCCGGATCGGGTGGTGGACCGGGCCAGAAATATCCTGGAGGACCTGGAGAGGCAGAAGGAACGCAAGTCTGTGGTCCGGGAACAGAGAAAGACCATGTTTGAGCAGGGCATGTCCATGGGGCCGGCGCAGAAGGTCAAAGAGGATGTGCAGAGTGGGCAGTATACAGGGGATAATGACGATAAGCACGGTGTTAAAAAGGGTGAAGAGCATCCGGTGGTGAGCAGGCTGGCCGGCCTGGATATCAACAGCATGACTCCGCTGGAGGCGTTGAACCTGCTGGCTGAGTTGAAGAAAGAGGCTGGGTGAAGAGGGTCAGTGTTCCAGCCGAACCTGTGGCTAACTGGATAAGGAAGTGATCATTTAGAACGAACCACCCCCGGCCCCTCCTTAACCAAGGAGGGGAGTAGACCGTGCTGTATGAAATTGTCCCGAGCGGGCCTCTTTTATCGCGCAGGGTAGAGGAAAAAGTCTGGTTACTTGGAAGTTATTTGTAATCAGGTAAAAAGCAGATAACCAATTACTGATAACATTTTTACCCGGCAGGACAAGCGTCATGAAAAAATATATATACTGGGGTCTGGTTTTTTATCGTTCCCACGCTCTGCGTGGGAACGTTTTTCGACCGCTCCTGCGGTCATTTTGGACGCGGAGCGTCCGAAGATTGTTCCCACGCGGAGCGTGGGAACAATAAGAAGCAGGACCGCTATGCGGTGTTTAACAGGGCGAGCTCCAAGGAAGCGTTGCTCAAACAGTTTACGCCCAGTTTGCAAAGCCCCCGGGCCATGGAACCGCAAAGAGCGCTTAGATTGTCCAGCTTTAGCAGGTGCTGATTAGTTACGTTGTTTTGTTTACAGAACTTTAGTTCCCGCTGATCCGAGAAAAAAGTACAAGCGGTCCATAGAAGTTTAAAAATCCTTATATTTGCAACAGGAGATTTGGCTATGTCCAGTTATTCAGAAACTCCTTATCAAACAGCAATAGATGCAATTGAGGCCTTGCCCATAGAGGACAGAAGGGAAGTCATTGAGCTTCTGAGATTGCGTATGGCTGAAGAAAGACGGGAGCAGATAGCAGCCAACGCAGCAGAAACGCTTCATGCTGTCCGGGAAAAAAAGTCTGAGTTTGGAACGCTGCAGGATCTTAGAAAAGATCTTTTGAGAAGTGATGTATAGGCTTGCCTGGCATAACAGTTTTAAAAAGGCGTTTCAGAAGGACAAGCGGCATGAAAAAATATATATACTGGGGTCTGGTTGTGCTTCTGGTGCTGGGTGCGGGATGCGGCAAGAAGGTCTGGCCGGAGCCGGAAGCAGATGATGAACGCTTTGAGATCAAGATTGAACAGGCCCGTCTTGAGGGTGAGTGCCTGCATATCCAGGCCCGATTGAAGGGTAACTACCAGAACCTGGCCGGGGTGATCCTGGAGGTGGAGGAGTCAGTTGTACCCTGCCCGGGGTGTCCTTTCATGGCTACCTTTAGTGAGGTTCTGCCTCCGGGTGCTCAAGAGGTGCACATGGAGGGTGACCTGCTGCAGGTAAGCCTTTGCGGTTTTGATCCGGAAAAGTACAACAGGGTGAGGCTCACGGGGGTGAATGTTTACCGGGATCTGGGTGATGTACACTCCAGTGTGAAAGAGCTTTACTGAGGCGTAATTATTAACCATGACGTTTAGACTTAATCCTGAGACCATGTCACAAAAAATAAGAACCACGCGCTGCGCGTGGCAGGCCTTAGACAGGATTAACCACGCCAAAGAAGCGTGGCAGGCATAGATTGACAGGATAAGCAATCAGCGGCCCCGGTGAAATCAGCTGCGCTGTCCTGCGGAATTTCACAGGGCAAGCCGGAAGCCGCAGATTGCATTAACCATCCAGCACTCACTTTCTTCTTCATGAGTGCCGGAAGAAAGTGAGTGCTGGAGTGATAACCTTTTGGCCTGGCTTCCGGCCAGGACAAAATGACTTTTCTCTTAATCCATCTCTTAATCCTGTTAATCCTGTCAAATAGCTCTTTTCTTTATTGGGTTGCGGGCAATGCCCGCCTTATATAGTTCAGCTTCAGCAGAGGTTGAATAGTTACACTAAATTTTTAAAAAACTTAGTCAGGAGAGAGAATGAATTTTTTTGAATACAGAAACGGCGAGCTTTATGCAGAGGATATAAGTATCAAGGAACTGGTGCAGGAGTTTGACACCCCGCTTTATGTCTATTCCGCCAAGACCCTGCGTCGGCATTACGAGGCCTTTGATTCCGCCTTTGAAGGCACAAGACACATGACCTGTTTTTCGGTCAAGGCAAATTCCAATATCTGCGTACTAAAGCTCTTGGGTCAGATGGGTGCAGGCGTGGATATAGTCTCCGGAGGAGAGCTTTTCCGGGCTCTCAAGGCCGGGATAGATCCGCAGAAGATAGTTTATTCCGGGGTGGGCAAAAGGGAGCACGAAATCCGGGAAGCCCTGCTTTCCAACATCCTTATGTTCAACGTGGAGTCCAGGCAGGAACTGGAAAGGATCAACCAGGTGGCTTCGGAAATGGAAGTGCAGGCCAGAATCAGCCTGCGCATCAATCCGGACGTGGATCCGCAGACGCATCCCTATATCTCCACCGGGCTCAAGAAGAACAAGTTCGGCCTGGAACTGGAACAGGCCTGGGAGTCCTACAAGCTGGCCAGAGAGCTTTCCAATATTGAGCCGGTGGGAATCGACTGCCATATCGGTTCCCAGCTTACCAGCGTGGAACCTTTCCTGGAGGCCCTGGAGCGCATCAAGTCTTTTTATGGCCGGCTTCAGGAGCTGGGGCTTGATATAAAGTATCTGGACCTGGGCGGCGGCCTGGGCATTACCTATGACCAGGAAGAACCTCCTCACCCGGCGGAATTCGGCCGCGCGGTAAAGGAAAGCCTAAAAGACACGGACCTGACCCTGATCCTGGAGCCGGGACGGGTCATTGCCGGTAATGCCGGGATCATGGTCACCAGGGTGCTCTATACCAAGGGAACGCCTTCCAAGAATTTTGTAATTGTGGATGCCGCCATGAACGATCTGATGCGGCCGTCATTGTATGGTTCATACCACCGTATAGAGCCGGTACAGGAAAAAAGCGGACGTCTTTATACCGCGGACGTGGTGGGACCCATCTGCGAGACCGGGGATTTTCTGGCCCAGGGCAGGGAACTTCCACGGCTCGAACAGGACGACCTCCTGGCTGTGCATTCGGCCGGGGCTTACGGGTTCACCATGGCCTCGCAGTACAACTCCAGGCCCCGCCCGGCCGAGGTCTTAGTGGACAATGACCAAGCCGTACTGGCCAGGCGCAGGGAAGTCTACTTTGATCTCCTGCAGCTGGAAGAGCAGTGTTTTTAAAGGAAGGGATCTCATACAACCACCCCCGACCCCTCCTTGGCTAAGGAGGGGAGCTGCACCGTGGCCTGGATTTACTTGGTTGGTGGGCTTCTGGAATGTTTATAAGGAAGGGATCTCATACAACCACCCCCGTCCCCTCCTTGGCTAAGGAGGGGAGCTGCACCGTGGCCTGGATTTACTTGGTTGGTGGGCTTCTGGAATGTTTATAAGGAAGGGATCTCATACAACCACCCCCGACCCCTCCTTGGCTAAGGAGGGGAGTTGTACCGTGGCTTGGACTTGCTTGGGCGGCGGGCTTATGGAATGTATATAGGGAAGGGAGTTCATACAACCACCCCCGACCCCTCCTTGGCTAAGGAGGGGAGTTGTACCGTGGCCTGGATTTACTTGGTTGGTGGGCTTCTGGAATGTTTATAAGGAAGGGATCTCATACAACCACCCCCGTCCCCTCCTTGGCTAAGGAGGGGAGTTGTACCGTGGCTTGGACTATTTGGGTGGTGGAAGTTTGATCAAGATCCAGACGGAGTATTTAGACAGATGCTTGCGACAGAGTGTTTCCATGCCTCGATCTGCTCCCCTCCTTGGTTAAGGAGGGGTTGGGGGTGGTTCGATAATCAGTTTTTTACCTCACCCTTATTTTTTGAGCACAGAAATGAGCAGTCATCAACTGTTTCTAAGATCATCAGGACCTGATTAGCAGATAACTTGTTTTTGGAGAAATATATGAAGCTCAATGAACATATGAGCAAAGAGCTGTTGAAGGGGGCCGGGATTCTGGTGCCCCGGGGGGAGATGATCGGGCCCGGAGATATAAGGGATTTTGCCCCGGAATTTGAATTTCCCTGGGTGGTCAAGGCCATGGTTCTCACCGGTGGACGGGGCAAGGCCGGGGGAGTCAGAGTTGTGCAAAACCGGGAGGAATTCGAGACTGCTGCCCGGCAGATTCTGGGGATGCAGATAAAGGGCGAAAGCGTGCCCTTTGTCCGGGTGGAGCCGGCCAGCCATATCCAGCGGGAAATGTATCTGTCCATGACCCTGGACAGGCAGCAAAAAAGCCTGGTGCTCACCGCCGGGCGCACCGGCGGGGTGGATATCGAGTCCAGCGGCAGGGACAATATCCTGTCCCTGACCCTGGATCCGGGCCTGGGGCTGCATGACTTTCAGATACGCCGGGTCTTTTTTCACCTGGATCTGGACAAGAGCATGTTTAGATCCTTTTCCGGGCTTCTGAAAAATCTATACACGGCCTTCACCAGGAACCGCCTGCTGCTGGCGGAGATAAACCCCCTGGTACTCACCGGCGGACAAGAGCTCACAGCCTTAGACGGCAAGGTGGAGCTGGACGACAACTACGTGCAGATAAACAGGGGGCTTCTGGGTTATCATGTCCCGGAACACCTGGGAGAGCAGGAAAGACTGGCCGGGGAAGCAGGACTCAGCTACCACAGGCTGGACGGCAGGGTGGGCATGGTGGTCAACGGTGCCGGACTGGCCATGGCCACCATGGATTTACTCAATTTTTCCGGTGTTCCGGCGGCCAATTTTCTGGATCTGGGTGGAGGGGCCGACCAGGAGCGCATATCCAGGGCCCTGGATATTCTTTTTAATGATCCCGGGGTGGAACTGGTCTTTATAAATATTTTCGGCGGCA
Organism: Desulfonatronospira thiodismutans ASO3-1; assembly: GCF_000174435.1. Taxonomy (NCBI): domain Bacteria; kingdom Pseudomonadati; phylum Thermodesulfobacteriota; class Desulfovibrionia; order Desulfovibrionales; family Desulfonatronovibrionaceae; genus Desulfonatronospira; species Desulfonatronospira thiodismutans. The sequence continues at coordinate 1,240,735 of NZ_ACJN02000001.1, read as the reverse complement.
TTCTTTCCTGTGAAAAAGTGGCTCTGGCCCTGGCTGCAGCCCTGGAGGAGGCATCCGTTGCCAGGCCCATGGTGGTTCGTTTTTCCGGTTTCAAGGCCCGGGAGGCGGGCAGGATCATCCAGGGGCTGAATGCAGACAATATTTATTATGTCCAGGATCTTGCCCGGGCCCTGGAAGCTTTGAAAGAACTAAGTTCCAGCCCGGGGGGCGGGCAGAAGTTCCAGCGCATTGAGTTTCCCCCTGCACAGGAAAAAAAGAGAACTCCGAAAAAAAATGAGCCTGCGCCTTTTCCCCTGAACAAAAATACCCCGGTGCTGGTTCAGGGCATAACCGGGCGTGAGGGCATGCTGCATGCCCGGGAAATGCAGAACTTCGGCACCAGGATAGTGGCCGGGGTTACCCCCTTCAAGGGCGGAAGCCATGTGGAGGGTGTGCCGGTCTTTGACAGTGTGCACAAGGCCTGTATGGAGCATGATATCCAGGCCTCGGTTATATTTGTCCCCGGAGCAGCGGCTGCGGATGCTGTCATGGAAGCCGTGGACATGCACATCCCCTGGGTGGTGTGCATCACCGAGGGCATCCCGCAGCAGGATATGATGAGACTGTTGCCGGCCATCCGCAGGTCCGGCACCAGGCTGGTGGGCCCCAATACTCCGGGGATAATGGTTCCGGGACAGACCAAGCTGGGCATCATGCCGGCCTCCATCTTTTCCCGGGGGCCGGTGGCGATTTTATCCAGAAGCGGCACCCTGACCTATGAGTGCGTCCAGTCTCTGACCAGCGCCGGCATGGGGCAGTGCATGTGCCTGGGTGTGGGCGGGGACCCGTACGTGGGCCTGGATTTCAGGGATATTTTTCCCCTGCTGCAAAGAGACCCGGCCTGCCGGGCCGTACTGGTGCTGGGGGAGATCGGGGGTACAGCCGAGGAGGACCTGGCCCGGGAGCTGGACGAGATGGGATTCGACAAACCGGTACTGGGCTTTGTGGCCGGGCAGACGGCTCCTCCGGGCAAAAGGCTGGGCCATGCCGGGGCCATCCTGGATGAGCACTCCGGCGGGATCCGGGCCAAGCTGCAGGTCATGCATGAATGCGGCATAACCATCTGCCCTGATCTGGCCTCCATACCTGCAATGGTGGAAAAGGTTCTGTAAGGCCTCCGGGAATATGCGCGGGATTAAAATTGTGCTGGTGGGCAGGTTTCAAAAGGGATTTTTCCGGGAGGCCTTTGACTTTTATCTCCAGCGGGTCAGGAAAGTGACCCAGGCGGAAGTGGTGGAGGTAAAAGAGGTGCGGCACAGGGATCCAGACCTGCGCATGCAAAAGGAAGGCGAAAATATCCTGGCCAGGTTAGGTCCCAGGGATTTGCTTCTGGTCATGGATGAAAAAGGCACAGCCCTTGGGTCCGGTTCCATGGCCCGGGAACTGAGCAGATGGGAGGAAGATCCCGGATGTGTGCCCTGCTTCGTAGTGGGCGGGGCTTATGGGCTGTCTGAAAACGTGCGCTCCAGGGCGGACAGGCTCATTGGCCTGGGACCCATGACCTTGCCCCATGAGCTGGCTGCAGTGGTATTAATGGAGCAGATTTACCGGGCTCAGTGCATAAGCAGGGGGCATCCGTATCATCACTGAATGCGGCAGCTGTCCTTTTTTCCAGCCCGAATGGGGCCTTTTATGATGCGTGCCCCGGTTTTTCTGGATATGCCCCTGAGCATGCCTTTAAAAAGCTGGTTGTGAAAGGGTACCAGACTTTTCCAGTAGGCGATGCCTGGAAGTCCTCTGGGGTAAAACCTGGTTCTCTGCACCAGGATGCTCCGGCTGGTTCCCTCGGGCTGGAGTTCAAACTCCAGCGTGGCTTCCCCGGGCATTTTCATTTCCGCCAAAAGTTTCAGATGCTCGTTTTTCTGCACCTGGATGACCTTCCAGAAGTCCACCGTGTCTCCGAAGCGTAGTTCTTCCCGGGACCGGCGTCCCTTACGGTAGCCTGAGCCGCCCATAATCTTGTCCGCCAATCCCCTTAAGCGCCACAAAGAATTGGCGTAGTACCAGCCGTTTTCCCCTCCGATGCCCTCGATTACCGGCCAGACTTTTTCAGGGGGAGCACCAAGGTGCACCTGGTAGGCGATTTCATAAATGCTTCCGCCGGCATACCGGGAATCCGAGCAGGTGGTCCATTCGGGAACACTTATTTCCCCGGCGTCGCGCCAGCAGGTACTGTCCCGGTCCCGTCCGGAATGCTCCAGGGCCCTTTTTATGGCTTCCCTGCAGGAGACAAGCTCCTGGGGGATGACTTCCCGGATGGTGTTTTCCCGGCAGACAACGGTGTTTTTCAGCCCTTGGGCCAGGGGAGCGGCAATGCTTGCGGGGACCGGGGTAACCAGGTGAATCCAGTAGGAACTGAGTCTGGGGCTCAGGACGGGTACCGGGATTATCAGCCTGGGGGCCAGGCCGGCTTCCCCGGCGTAAATCTGAAAGAGCTTGGCATAGCTCAGGATATCCGGTCCGCCGATGTCAAAGCTTTTGCCCATGGCGTCCGGGTTGTCCAGGCTTCCGGCCAGGTAGCCCAGGACGTTGGTTATGGCGATGGGCTGGCAGTCGGTATGCACCCAGGTGGGGGTGATCATCACCGGCAGGCGCTCCACCAGGTAGCGCATGATTTCAAAGGAGGCGCTGCCGGAACCAAGGATCATGGCGGCCTTGAGAAAGGTGAGGGGAACACTGGAGTCCTGCAGGATCCGGCCCACTTCCAGCCTGGACTTGAGGTGGTGGCTAAGGTCTTCGTCGTCCTCGCCCAGGCCGCCAAGGTAGATGATCTGCTTCAGGCCGGCCTTTTCAGAGGCGGCCACCATGTTGCGGGCGGCCTGCCTGTCTTTGGACTCGAAGTCGCTTTTTTTGTCCTTGTCCGGGCCCATGGAGTGCACCAGGTAAAACGCCGCCCGGCAGCCCTGGCAGGCCTTATCCAGGCTGTCCTGGTCCATGACGTCCACCCTGAAGGGCTCAAAGCCCGGGTGAGAAGCATAATCCCTGCAGGAGAGCTTGTCCGTGTTCCTGGCGGCGGCCCGGACCTGAAAGCCTTTTTCCAGAAGAAGGGGGACCAGCCTGCCCCCTACGTAGCCACTGGCACCCAGCACCAGGACCTTTTGCGTCTGTGCCTGGTCCATGATCACCTCCTTGTAGACTTATTCGCCGGAACCCACCAGGGGCAATTCCTTTTCAATGCGGAAATATACCAGAGACCTGGGCTCGGGGTTCAGGTCCTGATCGGCGTGGGAGGAGCGCCTGCTCATGGACTGGATTTTCTCCTGATCCTGCTCTTCGCCGGTTTTGGTGAGAAAAAAACGCTTGCCTTTGTATCCAGGTCCCTGCTCGATAAACATGTAAGCTGCCCTGGGGTTGGACTGCAGGTTCTGCCGGGAAAGGCGGTGGCGCATGATCAGGGCGATGTTGCCGTCCTGCATCACATGTGGCCTGGCATAGATGGCACAGTCCACATTACCCTGGCTGTCTGCGGTGGACAACACACCGGTCCCTTTGGTGTTTTCGAAGTATTCCTTGAGTTCCATGGGATATTCTCCTTTAAGGTAGGGGGGATAAAAAAGCAGGGGCGTCCAGCACTTACTTTTAGTTTTAATTTAACTGCTCTGATCTAAAGCCTCAGTCTAAAAGTAAGTGCTGGACGCCCCTGCCAGGGAAGCCGGGCACCCAGGTCCAGCTGTTACCGCTGCTCCCTTTCGGGCCTGACGGGATTGGCAGTGTCCCTGCCGCCCGGCTTCCCTCCTGGTTTTCCTGCTTGAAGCATGGCAGGGAAATGGTGAAGCAAGAGGCATGTTAAGAAAACAGTTTAAGAAAGTGCATCCTTAAATGCAAACAATAAATTTGTCACAGAAAAGGCAGCTTTGTCAAGGACCGGGCAAGGCATAAACTGGTCACTGTATCATGTCTGCAGTCCTGTCCAGCTGATGGTCAAGGGGGGTTAATGGCAGCTTGACCCGGACATGGGTGCCTTTGTCCTCTGAAGTGCTGAAATCAATATCTCCACCGTGGGAGCGGGCGATGAGCCTGGCACTGAAGGTGCCCAGACCGGTGCCCTTGGTTTTGCCGGAAGTGGCGTAACGTTCAAAGAATCTCTCCCGGATCTCTTGAGGTACTGTTCCGTAATTGTGGATGTCTATATGCATATACTCCGCATACTGCTGGATGCTTACAGTTACCTGCGAACTTTCCGGAGCGGCCTCTATGGCGTTGGTAATCAGATTGGCCAGCATGGACTGTATATTGGTCTTTTCTCCTAATACCGGGATTTGCCGGTCTTCTTGCAGTGGTTCGCCGTTGAGAAAAAAGTTCAGCTGCAGGTCTTTGTATTTCCTGATTCTGGAGGTTTCCTGCCTGAGGTGCTGGAGTAGTTCCTGCAGATCAAAGCTTTCAGGCCGCATCTGGTAGGTGCCTTCCTCCATTTTGTAAAGATCCAGGGAGTGATTGATCATGTGCAGCATTCGTCTGCCTGATTCCAGGATATGACCTGCAAACTCGCGCTGCTCTGAATTCATGTCCTCATCTTCGGTTAAAAGTTCGGCCATGCCGATGACACCGTTTAGCGGGGTCTTGAGGTCATGACGGACAATGCGCTCCACATCCTCTCTTAATTCTTCTACTTTCTTTTTCTGGGTAATGTCCCGGCTGACATGGACCAGTTGCTCCACGTGCCCGTTTTCCTCAAAAACCGGCCAGGCCGCAACCTCAACGTGTATGATCTCGTTTTTGTGATTGTAGTGGCGATGTTCGGTGACACAGGGTTTGCCGTGCTGTACGTATTCATTTATGGGGCAGAGCATGTCGTAGTGGTGGCAGGGCTCCTGATAGCCGTACATGATATTGTAGCAGTGCCTGCCCAGGACCTGGCTGCGCTCCAGGCCGAAGCGCTCCAGAAACGCGGTGTTTACGTCCTGGATGGTCAGATCTGCGGTATTTATCAGGGCTATGGCGTCGGGGATGCTGTTTAGAATGGTCTGCTTAAGCATCTGGGAGCGCTTGAGCTCCTGGGTGCGCTTTTCCACCATGTCTTCCAGGTGGTTTTTGTAATTGTCCAGTTCCAGGTGGTATCTGGTCAGGTCCTGGTCCCGGTGTTTGAGGGCCCAGGCCAGAAGGCCCACCTCGTCTTTTCTCTGCAGTCCCGGGTACTGGGGAAGTTCCTGGCAGGTGTTCTCCTTGATGCAGCGGGTGAGGTGGGACAGATCCTGCAGATAGTAACCGCTGAGCCTCCATGTCAGGAAGATGAAACCGGGGACCAGAAGTAAAAGCAGGCCCAGGCCGGTGTAGAAAATGAACAGCATGTTGGAGAGAAGGCTGTCCCGGGAAAAGGAGACTTCTATGTATCCAAGGGTTTCCTGTCCGGAGGTTATGTCCTCCTGGAGGATGGTCCGGGTGAACTCTCCGTCTTCATGGAGTATTTCCCGGTTGTGGTCCATGATGCGCACCCCGGTTATACCCTGGTAATCCAGGATGGCCTGGACCTGGTCGCGCAGTTCCAGGTAATCTATCTGCCGCACCGGGGCTTTAAGGGAGATGGAGGCCAGCTGCATATGAGAACGGACATTGCGCTGGAAGTCGCGGTCCAGAAGGTTAAAGCCCACAGCCAGGCTTATCCCCGCGCCGGCCAGGGCAAAGAGGCAGGCCAGGGCGGCTATCCAGATGGCCATGCGGGAGCGCAGGGAGTTGCGCAGGCCGGTGTTTTCAGCTTCCGGGGTGTTTTTCATGGATGGATTTGTATAGTGCCCGGCCCTGAATGTCTACCCGGCCCGGCTCAGAAGTTCTTCAAAGACTTCCTGGTGGGCCTTCTCAGCTTTCAGGATTTTCTCCAGCTCAGTGCGCAGCCCGGAGGAAATGTCCAGGTCAATGATCCGCCGGTAGATTTCCACTGCGTTTTCTTCTGCGGCAATGTCCTGGCGAAGAAGGGTTCCGGGATCGTCCCCGCTTCTGGCGGGCCAGACAGCAAGAGTGGGTTCAGCCCCGGACTTTTTAAGAGCTGTGACCAGGGAGATGGCATGGCTTACTTCGTCGGCTATGATTGTCTCATAGGTCCGGGTGAGGTCCTCTTCCAGCCACATGGACAGCAGGGCAGCGTGGTTGGCGTACTGGACAAAGGCTCCGTGTTCATGCTGCAGGGCGAGAATCATGAGCTCTATGGCCTCTTCAGATTGCCTGGTGTCACCTGGTGAGGCCCAGGTCAGACCGGGGGCGGCCAGGAAAATGCCCAGGGCCCCGGCTCCGGTGCGCAATAGACTGCGGCGGGAGAGGACCTGGTTGGTTATGCGCATGGGATGGGGTAGATTCTTGTGTCTGTCTGCTTTTTGGCTCACGGGAAAATCCTCCTTTTAAAACCCGGGTATCTTATTGCTGTTTATCATGAAATAGAGCTTTGCCTGAAGCGGGCTATGCCCGCAACCCAAAAAAAGACACCTTAACCGCCTGTTCGCCCATGTTGAATGGCTGCGCCTACACTTCGTGTATTCAACTGGGTAAAAAGACTCACTAAAGATGCCCCGGTTAAACCAGTTAGTAAAGGAGAATAACGCCTGTTTAGCGGGGCAGGTAAAGCGCAAAGGAAGGCGGCCTTGTAAAATACCGTGTCCCGGTTTTGGATAATAGATCTGCTTCGCGTCTTTAATTTTGTGTACTTAGCGCCTGGCCTGCCACGCGCCTGGCGTGGTTTGCGCGGTTCAAAATTTTTCTTGTTTTTTATGACCCCAGTGTATTGGAAGAAGATTTATCACGCCAACGGCATGACAAGCAGGGTTTCAAGAGTAAGTCACTGTCTAATATTTTAAAAAAGCAGTGGCAAGTTTAAACTCTTGGCTGGGGTGGTGGTCTCGGGACTTGCTCTTTTGCAGACTAAAAGATAAATTCTCGGGATTGAGCAAAACTTTTTACCCAATTCAAGTCAAACTCAAAATGGGTAGTTTCAGTTTTTATCCAGCACTCACTTTGAATACTATTATTTACTTGGTAATTCTTCATTGTCAAAAGTGAGTGCTGGATCAAAAAACGTTCCCACGCAGAGCGTGGGAACGATAAGAGAAGAGTTAAGCCCCACTCTATGCCATTGGTTTGCGGGCATTGACCTCGTTAGGATAAGAAGCTTCCAAAATCAGAATAAAGCCATGAGCAAACTGTATGACGTCATAATTATCGGCTGCGGCCCCGCTGGAGCCACTGCTGCGCTGTTGCTGGCCGCAAAGGGAATGGATGTCGCCGTCCTGGACAAGAAATCCTTTCCCAGGTTCAAGCTCTGCGCCGGCATGCTCACCCAAAAGACCCTTGACCAGTGCAGCTTATTTTATCCTGAACTTGCTCATGAGCTTAAAAAGAGGGATATCATAAGACATGTTTCCAGTCAGTATGCCATAAGTACTGGGAAAAAACGCTTATACACAGGCAGTTCTAAGTATTCCTACGTCCTGGTGGACAGGGAAAGCTATGACCAGCTGTGGCATGAAAAGGTCAGGGAAACAGGGGCTTCTGTATACAGGGAACAGATCGTCCGGGTGGACATTCCTGAATCCCGGGTTACTGCCAAAAACGGCAGGGTGTTCAGGGGACGTTTCATCCTGGGTGCGGACGGCGGATCCAGCCGGGTGCGCAAGACCCTGGCCCTGGAAAAGGTGGTCCGTCCTCCCTGGAGCAAAGGCTCAGCCCTGGCCTTAGAGACTTTTGTATCCAGGCAACAGGCAGGCTTTCCCGATTTTCCGGAGCTTTTTACAGGCATTGTCCCGGATGGCTATGCCTGGTCCTTTCCCGGGGCCTCAAGGCAGAGATTGGGCATCTGCTCGGCTGTGGTCAAGGACGGCCGCGAGCTCAGAAAGATTATGCTGGATCTGCTTGCCGGGCAAGGAGTTCATCTGGATGAAAAGGAAATCAGGGGGCATGTCCTGCCTTACGGGGACTATGAAAAGACCCCTGGATTTCAGAATATTCTGCTCCTGGGAGATGCAGCCGGAATGGCTGATCCCCTCCTGGGGGAAGGGATTTACTATGCACACGCCACAGGCGGGCTGGCAGCCAGGGCCGTTGAGGAGTGCTGGTCCAGGAATGACAGGACTGCGGATGTGTATTCCAGCCTGCTGTCGGATATAATCAGGGATATGCGTATTAAATGGTTCATGCGCAAGGCCGGTCTGGGGCTGCTGCCCCTGCTGCAGTTACGCTCCCTGCGTCCCTGCCTTGATTTTATCCTGCCCCGCCTGGAGCACATGATACATAAAAGGTAAAACCTCTTACTCCTCGTTTCTCTGATGACAGCCCAGGCTCTGCTTGTTGCGCAGGGCCGCGGTGGTTATGAGATAAGCTGAGTAACACCCGTGGAAAAGCTCCACCAGGGGCTGTGAAATTGGTGTTTCCCTGTAGAAATCGTGCAGTCTCTTGTTCAGGTTGCGCATGTCCTCAAAGCCTCGCTGCAGCCTGGGCCTGGTCCTGTTTATTCCCACATAATTCCACATGGTATTCTTGATGGTGGCCCAGTCCTGGGCAATGAGTACCGGATCTTCGTTCTGCTTGTTGCCCAGAAACTTCCAGTCCGGCACAGAGGCCTTTGTTTTCTGGCTTAGCCTGGATCTTGCGCCAAGCCTGGAGGCTATGGTTTCGGCGATGGTCTGACCCCAGAGCAGGGCTTCCAGAAGGGAGGTGCTGGCCAGGCGATTGGCACCGTGTACCCCGGTACAGGCGCATTCGCCGGCGGCAAAAAGCCTTTCTATGGTTGTTCTTCCTGTTGTGTCCACCAGGATTCCCCCGCAGAAATAATGGGCCGCTGGCACCACAGGGATAAGCTGATCGCGTATGTCTATGCCCAGTTCCAGGCATTTCTTGTGAATGGTGGGAAATCTCTTGTCCGGGTTCTGAATGTGCGTTGCAGCATCCAGGAAAACCATATCCTCGTGTGTGGCGAGCATTTCATCCACAATGGCCCTGGTGACGATATCCCTGGGAGCCAGGTCTTTTCGGGAATCGTACTTGTGCATAAAGGGTTCTCCGCGGGCATTGACCAGGAATGCACCCTCGCCGCGCAGGGCTTCTGTAATGAGAAATTTGCGAGGTCCGCGGTGAAAAAGGGCAGTGGGGTGGAACTGGATGAACTCCAGGTTCATCATTCTGGCCCCGGCCCGGTGGCCCATGGATACGGCTGAACCCAGGGAAAGCCTGCAGTTGGTGGTATTGAGATAGATCTGGCCCATACCTCCGGAGGCCAGAATGGTGTAGTCCGCCAGGACCTTGAGAACATTGCCGGTGGCCTGCTCCAGGACATAAGCCCCCATGCACCGGTTGTTCAGATGGTACCTGATTTCCTTGCGGGTGCAGTGGTGATGAGTGGTGAGCAGGTCAACTGCGGTATGACCGGTAAGCACCTTTATATTGGGCTCCTTTTTTACGGCCTTGATATAGGCGTCCATTATGGCCCGGCCGGTATAGTCGGCGCAGTGAAGGACCCTGGCCAGGCTGTGCCCTCCTTCACGGGTAAGATGAAAAGAACCGTTCAGGCTGTCAAAGGGCACCTGCAGGTCCTCGATGAGAATTTTTTGCACCACTTCCGGGCCTCTAAGACACAGGTAGCGGACCGCCTGGAGGTGATTGTAATTCCATCCAGCCGTAAGAATGTCGTTTTCCATGAGGTCAGGGGTGTCTTCAGGGGCCTTGTAGACTATCCCTCCCTGGGCCAGTGCAGAGTTGCCGTCATCCATGGATAAGCCGGAGCAGACCAGCAGGACATCCCGCCCTTTGCGTGCCAGGTGAAGGGCTGCAGTGCATCCGGCTATACCGGAACCGATGATCAGTACCCGGGTTTCCAGAGTGGTATCCGACATATAATCAGTCCTTGTTTATCTGTTTGTAAGGGGAGATATGCTGCATGATCAATCAGATTTCCATATTCATGCTGAAATCCGCGGCAACGGCCGAGTGGGTCAGGGCGCCCACGGATATGTATGTTGGGCCAAGAAGGGCCAGATCCCGTATATTGTCCAGGTTTACGCCTCCGCTGATCTCGCTTTCCACCCCGGCCTGCCTGGTTATTTTAAGTGAGAATCTTATTTCATCCATACCCATGTTGTCCAGCATGATTCTATCTGATCCAGCCCTGACCGCCTCGCGCACGTCATCCACACTGCGGCATTCCACTTCTACAGGCGGACAAGGCTGGTAAGTATTGCGGAGTATCTGCACAGCCTTTTCTATGCTCCCGGCCTGGTCGATATGGTTGTCCTTGAGCATGAGCATTTCTTCCAGGTCCATGCGATGGTTCATGCCTCCGCCCAGGCGTACGGCGTACTTTTCCAGGTAGCGATGCCCGGGGGTGGTTTTCCTGGTATCCAGGAGTTTGACATCAGTATCTTGGATTTTCTGGATATAGGCCCGGGTAAGGTTGGCGATCCCCGAAAGTCTGGCCATGAAGTTCAGAATTATTCTCTCAGCCCGAAGGATTTTGCATGTGCCGCCCCTGATGTTCACCACCGGGGTGTTCGGGTCCACAAGGTCTCCTTCCTGGACCATAAATTCCGGCCGGCTTTCACCGGCTATTTTGTTCAGTATGATCTGGACCAGGGGGAGTCCTGCAACCAGGGTCTTCTGTCTGGCCTTGATGACAGCCAGGCATTTGTCTTCTGGACTGAATACGGCCATGGAGGTCAGATCCTGTCCATCTTCCTGAAGGGCGAGTCTGATCAGGGCCTCCAGGTGATCCATGATCCCGGCGTGAAAAAAGTTTTCAAAGTCGTTTTGTTTTTTCATAAGTGCCTGCCCCTATATCTGCCCACGGCAATAGTTGACAATATCCTGTTGATAACCCCGTAACTTCTATGCATGCCGGGCGGGTATGTAAAGCTTGTAAAAAAAATAACTCGAGGTTACAAAGTCTTCATTCTTCGTTTCCGGACAGGTTGGTTGCCCGTTCAACTGTTTGCACAAGAGGAGGTTGTCAGGATGTCATTGAGAGACAGCAGCCCTGGGAGGCTGTACTATCGAGGACTGGAAAATGCTGTCTTGCCTTTTATAAAAAACAGAGGCTTCACCCCCAACAGGGTTACCTTTGCCGGGCTGGTATTTGCCATTATGGTACCCTTGGGATTTTCAGCACATGCTTTCTGGGGGCTTTTGCTCATAGCCCTGGCGGGCATAGCTGACAGCGCCGACGGCCTGCTGGCCAGGGACAGCGGGCCAAAGAGTTCCTTCGGGGTATTTCTGGATTCAACCCTGGACCGCATCAGAGACACTTTTTTTCTCATGGGGTTCTGGGTGCTTTTCTGGCTGGACGGACGCTGGATACTGGAAGCCACCATTTTGTTTTTCCTGGCTCTGCTGAGCATGTACCTCATAAGCTATATAAAGGCCGGGGCTGAAGCCGCAGGCCTGGACTGCGACACAGGGCTCATGACCAGGTCTGTCAGGGTGGTGTATATGCTGGTCTGGGCTTTTTTGCTGGTGGTTGTGCCGGGTACGGCAGAGGCCCTGCTCTGGATCGGAATCAGCGTTTTTCTGCTGGCATGCGCTTTTACTGTCGGACAGAGAATCGTGCATGTACGTAATCAGTACAGTTTTATGATTTAGCATGAGGCATGAAATTGAGGGATTCAGGGATTGAGGTATTGAGGGATTCAGGAATAGCAGGGGAGTTTGGAGTTTCCGTTTGGCCGGAGTTAGGGCATGGAGCATGGGGCATAGGGCCCCGGTGAAATTCGCTGCGCTGATACTTCGTATATTTCACGGGGTAAACATGGGGGAAGAGGGGATAAGAGCAGACACAAGGTGTGCTCAATAATTTTTTAATTTTTTAACAGATGTCGTAGAGGTATATCAGATGTCCAATATGTTTGGTCCCAATGATCCCAGGTGGCAGGGTCCACAGTTCAGGCTGGAAGACCTGGATTTTTCCAGGATCTACAAGCTGGCCAAAGTGGGTCTGGCTGTGGTGGCCTTTATTCTTGTCCTGTCCGGGATCGGCTGGGCCCAGTCCTTTTACACCGACTGGCTGTGGTTCAGCAGCCTGGGTTATCAGCAGATAATTCTCAAAATTCTGTATACCAGCGTGGGCATGTTTTTTCTGGGGGCGGCGGTTTTTCTGGCTCTGGCCCTGCCCAATATCTACCTGGCCCACAAAAATATCACCAGCCTGCGCCTTATAAACCAGAATGTTCCCATGCAGCTTTATTACAAAGCCCGTACCCTGGTTTTCTGGGGGGCTTTCTGCGCAGCCGGTCTGGGGGCGGTTGTCCTGGCCAGGTCCTTTGCCTCGCAATGGGAAAAGGCGCTTTTGTTTATGCATCAGGTGCCCTTTGAAGAGTCAGATCCCATTTTCGGCAACGACCTGGGCTTTTATGTCTTTTCCATGCCCATGCTGGACTTTGTCCGTTCCTGGCTGCTGGTGGCAGTGATATTTGTGCTGATAATCGTTGCGGCATACTATTTCCTGAACAGCCTTCTGCGCGGAGAACAGTTCAGCTTCACCGGCAGGGTCAGGACCCACCTGGCCCTTCTCGGAGCAGGAGTTCTTCTGATCATGGCTCTGGGACACTGGCTGGGCCGCTATGACCTGCTCAATTCAACCATGGGTGCAGTCTACGGCATAGGGTTTACCGAAGACAAGGTGCTGCGCCCGGGACTGGCGATTATGACTTTTGTGGCCCTGGCTGCAGCCGGAGTATTGGCTGCAGCACCCTTCTACCGGGGCAGGCAGCTCATGGTTGTGGCCCTGGCAGCCTGGTTCGGCCTGAATATAGTGCTGGTGCATCTGGCTCCCGGACTGGTGCAGCGGTTTATGGTGGAACCTAGTGAACTGGCCCGGGAACGCGATTACCTGGAGCACAATATTAATTTTACCAGACAGGCCTATGGTCTGGACAATATTGCTTCCCAGCGCCATCCTGCCAGAGGTGAAATGGATCGTCAGACCATAGAGGACAACGAAGGCACGGTGCGCAATGTCCGTCTGTGGGACGAGGGGCCGCTTCTGCAGAGTTATAACCAGATCCAGTTTTTCCGGCTTTACTATGATTTTCTGCAGGTGCACACCGATCGCTACAATGTTGATGACGAGCTGCGGCAGGTCATGCTGGCCACCAGGGAGCTGTCCGCGGACAAGCTGCCCAGTGAAGCCCAGCGCTGGGTCAACCGCAGGCTGCAGTTCACCCACGGCTACGGCGTGGCCATGACCCCGGTGACTGAAGTGGAGTCCGGAGGGCGTCCCGGGTTTTTTATCCGGGATGTACCACCCACCGGCAAGGTAAACCTTGACAGGCCTGAAATATACTATGGACTCAAGAGCCTGGACTACCTTATAGTTCGCAGCCGCATGCAGGAGTTCAACTATCCCGGCCCTGAAGGCCCGGTATACACCCATTACGAGGGAGAAGGCGGGGTAAAGCTGGATTCGTTTTTCCGCCGGCTCATGTATGCCTGGAAATTCAGCGATATCAATATCCTGATATCCAACGAGGTGACCCGGGAAAGCCTTATCCAGTACCGGCGAACCATTCCGGAGCGTTTTTCCGTGCTGACTCCTTTCCTGCAAAGAGACCGTGAAGCCTACAGCGTTGTGGCCGATGGCAAGGTCTACTGGATTCAGGATGCTTATACCGTTACCTCCAGGTATCCCTACTCAGCCCCATGGCAGAGAGCTTTCAACTACATGCGCAACAGCGTCAAGACTGTGGCTGATGCCTATCACGGTCACATGGATTACTACATATCAGACCCGGACGATCCAGTGGTGCGGACCTATGATGCTGTTTTTCCGGATCTTTTCAAGCCCCTGGAGGAAATGCCGGAGTATTTGAGAGATCATGTCCGCTATCCTCTGGACCTGTTTACAGTTCAGAGTCAGAAACTTCTGGAATACCATATGCAGGATCCGGTGGTCTTTTACAACAAGGAGGATCAGTGGTCAGTGCCGGTCCAGCATTCTTTCGGACAAACCGAGGTTTTGCAGCCATATTATATTGTTGCCAGGCTTCCAGGGGAAGAAAAAGAAGAGTTTCTGCTTATACAGCCCTTTACCCCTGTGGACAGGCACAATCTGGTGGGCTGGCTGGCCGCCAGAAGCGATGGTGAAAACCTGGGGGAAATGGTGCTGTACAACTTCCCATCTGGAAGACACGTGGACGGGCCGAACCAGGTGGAGGCCCGAATAGACAACGATGCCATCATTTCGGAGCAGTTCACCCTCTGGGGGCAGGTGGGTTCAGAGGTCTCCAGGGGCATCCTGCTGGTCATACCTGTAGGAGATTCCCTGCTTTATGCCGAACCGGTGTTCTTGAAGCCCGATACCCTGGATTTTCCGGAGCTTCGAAGGATAATCCTGGCTGATTCGGAGCAGGTGGTCATGCACCAGATTCTGGACGACTCCATTGACGCTTTGGTGGGGGAATTGCCTGCAGTGGCCCCGGTGGTGGAGACCGACGAGGAACTGCCTGTACGCGAAGACCGCGAAGACAGGGTCCTGCCCGAGTTCCGCGAAGGCCTGCGCGAGGCTGTGGACAGCCTGCAGGAAGTCCTGGACGGCCTGAAGGAGATGCTCAGGTAACGCTTCTGTCCACTAAAACACCCTGGTAAAGATCCAGGTGCCGGCCACAAAGGTGCCCAGGACGCTGCCCTGGTTGGCCAGGACCACCACCAGGAGGATCCGGCATACCGGGTTCATCCAGAAGGCCTTGATAGAAGTAAAGGCCTTGGGCAGGTGTTCCAGGTCCGAGACCAGCGGCTTTTTGACCCAGGCCTGCACCAGGCCGGCTATCCACCCGGCGGCCATGGTGGGGTTGAGGCTGGTCAGGGGTGCGGCCACAAATGCGGCCATAATGGTGTAGGGATGAGCCAGGGCCAGGCTTACAGCTAAGGCGGAGCACAGTCCGTTGACCAGGATCCAGATATATATGGACTGCACGGAATGCTGCGCCCCCTGGGTCACAAAACCAAGCACCAGCAGGCCGATAATGACTAAGGGGATGCCCCACTTGATGATGGTCGGCCAGACAGCCTTCCCGGGCATTTCAGTCAGTGGGCCGATGTCGATATCCTGGTCCAGGTAGGTGGTTATGCCGGGAATATGCCCCGCACCGACTATCACCAGGATGGTTTTTCCGGGGCTTTCGGCGATCTTGTGGGCCAGGTACTGATCACGTTCGTCAATGAGTGATTTCTGAATCTGGGGGAAGGATCTGGAAAACTCATCCATGACCACCTGGAGCTGGTCCTTTTTTTTGAGTTTTTCAATGTCTTCTTTTTTGATGTCCCCGGGAAAGACCATTCCCGCAAGAAGCTGCATCAAGAGCTTGAATTTGCCCCACATGGACAAAGAACCCCAGACCCTTTTCAGGGTTATGTTCACATCCCTGTCCGCCAGTACGAGATCCGCCCCGGTGCGTTCAGCCTGCCTTACACCTTCGAGCATTTCCGCGCCGGGCTTGACCCCGAGCTTTTGGCCGATTTTGCGGTAAAAAGCGCTGAGTCCCAATTGGGCCAGCAGGAAAAGGGCCTTGTTTTCCTTGATAACCTGGTAGATGTCCGTGTTTTTCCATACATCGGGGTGCACCAGGGTCTGATACCTGGAAGGACAGAGTTCAACGCAGATGGTGTCCGGACGTATCTGCTCTACAGCCTGCTGAACATCATCAACGCTCTGCTGGGAAACGTGGGCTGTGCCCAGCAGGTATACGGTTTTTTCGCCTGCCTGGATCTGTTGCAGATTTTCCAGGTTGCCCGGGTTTTGCTGACTCATTTCTTGTGAATGCTCCTGATGGGTGTATTATGTTGACAAGAGGCCCGCAGCCTGCTTGAGGGCCTTGCGTTTTTTCTGTATCCGGTTGTTTCGGGCCGCCCCGTGGATCAAAGATGATATCATAAGTCTAACCTGTAGATGATGCAAGTGACGAGAATGCGTGTTTTACAAAACAATGCCCGCAGGGAAATAAAACCTGATCCTGCAGCACCCCTGTCCCTCAACCTTTTTCAGCACGGGTTTCTGGCCGGGGTGCCACTTTGTTCGGGCCTTGGCCTGTGCGGCGGGTGCAGGGTGCTTTTTCACAGCGGCGCGCCTGAGCCTTCGGACAAAGATTATGATTTTTTCAGCCCCGAAGAACTGTCCCGGGGGTATCGCCTGGCTTGCGCCCATTTTCCGGATGCGGACATGGTCCTTGAAATCCCCAGGCAGCAAAAGCCGGAAAAATCCGAGTGGCAGAGCCGTGCCGCTCCTGTTGCAGCCGGGGTGGACCTGGGCACTACCAGCATTAAATGGGGGTTTGCCCATGACCGAGGCGGGCCAAGCACAGGTACTGTATTAAATCCCCAGATGGGATCAGGCAGCGAAGTCATGTCCAGGCTGGCTTATGCCCGGGAAAGCCGGGAACACTTCCAGCAACTTCAGGACCTTCTGCTGCAAGAGCTCCAAAGAATTCTCGAGCTTTCTCCTGAGAGCATCCCGGCCTGCATTACCGGCAATCCGGCCATGATTCATCTGCTGCTGGGCCTGGATATTGCCGGGCTGGCCGGTCATCCATACCACCTGGGCGGCCCGGCCGGAGACTTTTTTGCCCTGCCGGGAATCAGGCAGAGGGTTTTTATTCCACCTCTTATCTCGCCCTTTGTGGGAGCAGATATATCCAGCGGCCTTACCTGCCTTATTCTGCAGGAAAAGGCAACTTTTCCTTTTTTGTTTTTTGATCTGGGCACCAATGGTGAAATGGTACTGGGGCTTGGCCCGGGCGAGTATTTCTGCACCAGTGTGGCCCTGGGCCCGGCCCTGGAAGGGGTGGGGCTCAGATTCGGCAGTGCCTTCGGTGACGGTGTAGCCTCGGGATTTGATTTTACCCAGAAAGGAATCCAGCCGGATATTGCAGACTGGAACGGCCTGGTCTCGGGCAGTGGATACCTGTCCCTGGCAAGCCTGTTGCTCAGGCTTGGATGCATGGATGATAAGGGCAGCTTCAAAAGACCCCAGACCAGGGTGGCGGACAAAGTGCATGTGCAGAACAACAGGGTGGTCCTGGGAAAGAACTTTTTTCTGGGGGGCAGGGACGTGGAAGAAATGCTCAAGGTCAAGGCCGCATTTACCCTGGGCCTGGAATATCTCCTGGAGAAGACCTCCATGACCATGGACCAGGTACCCCGGATCTACATGGCCGGGGCACTGGGAGAGCATTTCAGGCTGCAGGACCTGGAGGAACTGGGATTTCTGCCCAGGGGGGCTTTTCACAAGTGCAGGGTGGCGGGCAACACTTCCCTGAAAGGGGCGCTCATGCTGGCCAGAGATCAGGAAGCCAGGAACTGGGTGCAAAAGCTGCCCCAAAAGATGCGCAGCCTGCCCCTGGCCGAGGACCGGGATTTTTTCAATACCGGTTTTTTCAGGCACATGCGTTTCCAGTTCACTCCTGCCAATCAGGGATAAAACAACTTTTTACCCATTTTGAGTTTGACTCGCTCTGGGTAAAAAGTTGCTGGGCCTTATATTAACGGTGTACTTTCATCCTGTATATAACCTCAATCCCTCAATCCCCCAATCCCTTAATCCCATAATTCCCAATGCCCTGAATCTTTCTTTTTACCTGCGTCCGCCTCCGCCTCCGCCTCTGGGAGGTCCGCCGGAACGTCCGCCACCGCCGCCTTTTTTGGGTCCGGGCCTGGAAGCTGAAGACATGTCAAAGGTCTTGCCCTGTTCTTCCATGAGTACGGCCATGCGGCTCAGGCGCACCTTGCCCCGGTCATCGATCTCGATGACCTTGACCTTGATCTTGTCCCCGATATTGACCACGTCCGAGACCTTTTCCACTCTTGCGGTATCCAGCTGGGAGATATGCACCAGTCCGTCCAGTCCGGGCAGGATCTCCACCACTGCCCCGAAATCCAGAAGCCTGGTGACTACACCTTCGTAATCCTTGCCCAGCTCCGGCTTCTGGTTGTAAAAAAGGATCATTTCCTTGGTCTTCTGCAGGATTTCTTCTGACGGGGCGAAGATGGATATCTTGCCGGAGTCCTCTATGTCTATGGATGACCCGGTTTCTGCGGTGATGGCCTTTATATGCTTGCCTGACGGGCCTATGACGTCCTTTATCTTGTTGGTGTCCACATGGATGACTTCCATTTTGGGAGCAAAAGGAGACAGCTCTTTTCTGGGCTCATCTATCACCTGCTTCATCTGGTCCAGGATGTGCCGGCGGGCTTCCAGGGCCTGATCCAGGGCCTGGTGCATGATTTCCCCGGAAATCCCCGAGATCTTGATGTCCATCTGTACAGCGGTGATGCCGTCATAGGAGCCGGCCACCTTGAAATCCATGTCTCCCAGGTGATCCTCGTCGCCCAGTATATCCGTGAGCACGAGGTATTCGTCATTTTCCCGGATAAGCCCCATGGCGATTCCGGCCACAGGCTCCTTTACAGGAATCCCGGCATCCATCAGAGCCAGGGTGCCGCCGCATACAGTGGCCATGGATGATGAGCCGTTGCTGTCCATGATTTCAGATACCAGGCGAATGGTGAAGGGGAAATCTTCCGAAGAGGGCAGGACAGGCTGAATGGCCCGTTCGGCCAGGACACCGTGTCCTATTTCCCGCCTGGAAGGCCCGCGCAGAAACTTTACCTCTCCCACGCAGTAAGGGGGAAAGTTGTAATGCAGCATGAAGCTTTTGCTGCTGTCCCCGGACAGGGTCTCGATGTGCTGGATATCTGTGGAGCTGCCCAGGGTGGCAATGGTCAGGGCTGTGGTTTCCCCCCGGGTGAACAGGGCGGAGCCGTGGGTGCGGGGCAAAAGGCCTACTTCCATGCTCAGCGGGCGAACGGTCTTCAAGTCCCGTCCATCAATGCGGATCTTTTCCGAGCTGATCTTTTCCCGCATTATGCTTTTTTCCAGGTCCTTGAAAATCCCCCCGAATTTATCCAGCCTCTCTGATTCAGGGCCGAGTTTTTCCTGCAAAGAGGCCTGTACTCGTTCCTTGACTTCAGACTTGGCGTTTTTTCTATGCATTTTTCCCTGGGTTTCCAGGGCCCTGGCCAGGTCACCAGCGGCCATTTCTTTGACCATCTCTTCCAGTTCCAGATCTCTTTCCGGTTCTGCAGGTATTTCCATTTTTTCCCGGCCGCACTGACTGCGCAGTTCTTCCTGGCTGTCCAGAATGGGTATTACCTGCTGACTGGCCCAGTCTATGGCCCTGGCCACGATGTCTTCGGGCACAAAGTCGGCTACCCCCTCAACCATGACCACCCCGTTGCGGGTGGAAGCCACCATGAGGCTTAGATCGCTCTGGTCCAGGAGCTTGAGGCTGGGGTTCAAAATGAATTCGTCATCTATGTAACCCACCCGGGCTCCGGCCAGGGGGCCCATAAACGGGATCTTGGACATGTGCAGGGCGGCCGAAGCGCCGCTGATGGCCAGTATGTCCGGATCATTCACCGGGTCTGCCGAAAGCACCGTGGCCATGACCTGGACTTCGTCGTTGAATGTTTCCGGAAAAAGCGGCCTTATGGAGCGGTCAATGAGCCTGGAAACCAGGGTCTCACGTTCGCTTGGCCTGCCGATTTCCCGGCGGAAATAGCTTCCTGGTATCTTGCCGGCAGCGTAGGACATTTCCTGGTAATTGACCGTCAACGGAAAAAATCCGGGGTTGTTCTCCATGGGCTGGGTGACTGCAGTAACCAGGACCACTGTATCTCCGCTCTGCACAAGAACCGAGCCGTGGGCCTGGTTGGCCATTTTGCCGGTTTCGAAATTAATCTTGCAGTCGCCGGCAACAGAGGTGATCTTGGTACTATTAAATTCTTTCAGCATAATTTTTATCTATCCTTATGTAAGTATTTGCATTTCAGCAGGTGCCTCGTGTCCGGCTCTGCCTTAGCATGGCTGTCGGGTTTACGGTGCGTCTATGTATTGTTGCCGGTACTTTAATTTTATACGCCGGGATGCCTGTATACACTGACGCACCGAAAACCGGGGTTTGCCGGGATTATTTCCTGAGTCCCAGCCTGGAAATAAGCTGTCGGTAACGCTCTACATTTTTTTCCTTGAGGTAAGTAAGCAGCTTTCTTCTTTTGCCCACCAGCTTCAAAAGACCTGTACGGGAATGAAAATCCTTCTTGTGGGTCTTGAAGTGTTCCGTGAGATACTTGATACGTTCAGTAAGCAGAGCGACCTGGACTTCAGGCGAACCAGTGTCGTTTTCGTGCTGTTTAAATTCCTCAATAATCTTGGATTTGTCCTTGGGTTCCATGACCACAGCTGTATCCTCCTTGAATTGAATAATAAAGAATCAAGTCCACAATCCCCTGATTATGGACCACATCAACCGGCCATCCGTTTTCCGGGCCTCGGCCAGGGCCAGCGAAGAGCCGTCCATGGAAAGAAGAAGTGCCCTTGGATGCTGTCCATCAACTGTCCGGGGCGCATTTCTTGCTTCAATGGGGCGGCCGTTGCGCACGAACGCTTCCTGCTCAGGGTCCAGCCTGACATGCTCCCAGTGAGACATGGCCCGGGGGATGGGCAGCAGGTGTTCGTTTAGATCCCTTGCTTCCATGAGGGTGTCCAGGTCCACGGCCTGGTCCAGGGAAAAGGGATGGCTTTTTTCCCGGACAAGCTCTGCCAGAGCCGCGCAGCATCCCACGCGCATCCCCAGGCTGTGGGCCAGGGACCGTACATAGGTGCCTGCGGAGCAGGTTATCCGGAATTCCACCAGGGGCGGTTCTATATTTAGAACCTGGGCCTGGTAAATATCTATTTCTTTAGTCTTGCAGGGGACCTCTTGTCCAGCCCTGGCCAGGGCATAAAATGGTTTTCCCTGGTGCTTGGCTGCAGATACCGCTGGTACAGGCTGTTCTTTGAGGTCTTCCCAGGACTTTATTTCCCGCTCTATAGTCTCCGGGGAAACCTCGGAACAGTCCTTTTCCTCCAGCACGGTTCCCTGCATATCGTATGTATCTGTGCTGACTCCCAGGCGGATAACCCCCCAGTACGTCTTGCGGCCTTCAGTGATGTAGGGAGCCAGTTTGGTGGCCTGGCCAAGCAAAGCCACCAGTACACCCCTGGCCATGGGATCCAGGGTGCCGGCGTGGCCCAGCTTTTTCAGCTTGAAGCGCGATTTTATTTTGTTCAGACATGCAGTGGAAGTAGGACCCTCCGGCTTGTTCAGGACCATGACTCCGTCTGGATGAAAGGCCTTGGAGGACCTGGGACCCGGGCTCATTGTATAGACCTGCGGGCACCGGCGATAACCATTTCACGGGCCTCCTGCAAGGGTGCATTGATGATGCCTCCGGAGGCGTTTCTGTGTCCTCCACCACCCAGATGCGATGCAATCCTGCTTACATCGTCTTGTCCGGCACTGCGCAGGCTCATCTTGACACCACCTTCGTCATCCTCGCGCAGGGTACAGGCTATCTTTACTCCGCTGACCTTGAGGAGCATGTTGACTAGTCCCTCGCAGTCCTCTGGTCCGGTGCCGGTGTTTTTGAGCATGTCCTTAGTGATGCAGATGATGCCGATACGCCCGTTGTCAACGAATTCCGAGCGCTGCAGGGCCAGGCCGTGCAGACGGATTCTGCCCACTGACCACTGGTTGGTGATGAGGGGATTGATCTGCCCGGGATCCAGGCCCTGACGGACCATCTGGGCGGTCACCTCCAGGACACCGGGTGTTGTGTTGCCGAAGCTGAAAAATCCTGTGTCCGAGACAATGGCCAGATAAATGCCGTGGGCCAGGGGACCTTTTAGTTCCAGGTTCAGTTGCCTGGCCACCAGGGACATCATTTCCCCCACAGAGGAGAAGCCCGGGTCCACCCAGTTGATGGAGCCAAAGTCCGGATTGTCCGGGTGATGGTCGATATTTATAGTGGGCACTTGGTTGATCCTGTCGGCAATGTATTCCCCAGGGCGTTCCGGAGAAGCGCTGTCCAGGACCACAATCCAGTCAAAATTGTTGTCCGGCGGCCTGTTATGTATTTTTGCCGGCAGGTCCAGCCAGGTGTATTTTCCCGGCAGACCGCTTTCGTTGTACAGAACAAATTTTTTGCCCAGGCTTTTGAGTATATGCCCGGCTGCAGACATGGAGCCTATGGAATCACCGTCCGGCTTTACATGCGAGGTCACAAGAAAATTGTCCCCGGTTTTAAGTGCCCGGGTGAGTTCACTGGGAACGGGAATCATACACCATCTCCTGCAGATATGTATCCCACTCGAACCTGAGTTCCGGGACGTAGCGCATTTTAAGATTCTGGCCCAGGCTGGACCTTAAAAACCCCCGGGCGCTTCCCAGGGCCTTTTCCAGTTCCGGGGAGGGGCCCTGGATATGGGTGTACATGACCCGGGCAATGCTCAGGTCTTTGTTCATGAGCACCCCGGTGATGGTCACCAGGTTCAGGCGCGGATCCCGGGCTTCCTCCACAATGATCCTGCCCAGTTCGCGCATGATGCTGTCGGCCATCCGTGTGGCCCGTCTTGATGTTGCAGGCTGCATAGCTATTTAAAAAACCTCTATTTTCACTTCCTGCAGATCGTCAGTGGACATTGCTTCCACCATCTGCAGGGCCTTGTTCAGTATTTCCTCAACCCGGAGCTTGTCGTTGGCCAGGGTGACCATGGCTATTTCCAGGTGGTCCAGGCTGTTTTCCGAGCCTATTTCAGCCACGGCCAGGTTGAACTTGTTTTTGAGTTTCTGCTTCAGGCTGCTGCTGATTTTGCGTTTGGCCTTGAGCGAAGTTATTCCGTGCAGGCGGATATTTATATAAAGTGTTCCAACCATCATTATACTGCCCCCTGCCCACTGACTTCTGCCCGCTGACCTCTGACTTCCGTTCTATGACTCAAAGCGTGGCCTTTTCCTCACGCTCCTGGTAGGCCTCGATGATATCCCCAACTTTGATGTCATTGAATTTCTCCAGGCCAACTCCGCACTCGTAGCCCTTGGTCACATCCTTGACGTCTTCCTTGAATCTTTTGAGGGAACTTAAGTTGCCGGTGTAGACCACCACGCCGTCGCGCACCAGGCGGGCCTTGCCGTTGCGTATGAGCTTGCCGTCCATGACCATGCATCCGGCTACCATGCCCACTCTGGGCACGCTGAAGGTCTGCAGCACCTGGGCCTGGCCCAGATATTCCTCCTTGATGATGGGGTCCAGCATGCCGGCCATGGCGTCCCTGATGTCGTTTACCAGGTTGTAGATGATATCGTAAAAGCGTATTTCCACGCTTTCCCTTTCGGCTACTTCCTTGACCCTGGGAGTCGGGCGGACATTGAAACCGATGACGATGGCCGAGGAGGCCGAAGCCAGCATGATGTCCGACTCGGAGATGGACCCTGCGCCGCCGTGGATGATGTTGATCTTCACAACGCTGGTGGACTGCTTGTTCAGGGCTTCGGTAATGGCTTCCAGAGAGCCCTGCACGTCCGCCTTGACCACCAGGTTGAGCTGATGCGTCTCGCCTTCCGCCTTGGAAGCCAGAAAGCTCTCCAGGGTTATCTTGGATTCTTTGGCCAGGTCCTTGTCCCTCTGCTTGGTCTGCCTGGCATCGGCGATGCGTCTGGCCACCTTTTCGTCCTGGACCACTACGAATTCGTCCCCGGCTTCGGGTACCCCTTCCAGGCCCTGGATTTCCACAGGTACCGCCGGGCCGGCCTGGTCGATTTTCTTGCCCTTGTCATTAAACATGGCCCTGACTTTGCCATGATACAGGCCGCAGACAAAGGCGTCTCCGTGTTTCAGGGTGCCGCCCTGTACCAGCACTGTACCAACTGCGCCGCGGCCCTTGTCCAGTCTGGCCTCCACGATATGACCCACTGCATACTTGTTGGGGTTGGCATGCAGCTCCAGGACTTCAGCCTGAAGAAGGACCATTTCCAGGATCTCATCTATGCCGGTGCCCTGCTTGGCCGAGACATGGGTATAGATGGTGTCTCCCCCCCAGTCTTCGGGAACAAGGCCCAGTTCGGACAGTTCTCTTTTGACCCGGTCCGGATCAGCGCCTTCCTTGTCTATCTTGTTTACCGCAACCACGATGGGGACCCCGGCGGCCTTGGAGTGGTTCACAGCTTCCCGGGTCTGGTCCATGACCCCGTCATCTGCCGCCACCACCAGGATGACTATGTCCGTGACCTGGGCTCCTCTGGCCCGCATGGCAGTAAAGGCCTCGTGTCCGGGAGTGTCCAGAAAGACAATGTCTCCCCGGTCGGACCCCACGTAGTAGGCCCCGATATGCTGAGTGATCCCTCCGGCTTCTCCGGAAGTAATCTTGGATTTGCGTATGGAGTCCAGAAGCGAGGTTTTGCCGTGGTCCACGTGGCCCATGATGGTCACCACCGGGGGCCTGGGCAGGAGATCCTCGGGCTTGTCCGCTTCTCTGGGGATAATGAATTCATCTTCGGAAAAACCGGTTTTCTCCACCTCGTAGCCGTGTTCTGCAGCGACAATTGAGGCCGTCTCCAGGTCTATGGACTGGTTGATGGTGGCCATAATGCCCAGTCCCAGCAGGGTCTTTATGAGATCCTGGGCCTTGATGCCCATCTGCTTGGCCAGGTCCGAGACCCTGATGGCCTCGTCGATGCGGATTTTCTTCTTGGCCGCCCTGGTGGGCTGCACCGTCTCCTGGACTTTGGGCTCGGGCCTGGGTTTTCTGCCGCGGCCGGGCCTTGCCTTGCCGCCGGTCCTGTCTGCTACTGGAGAAGTTTTTTGCTTTTTGAATCCGGTTTTGGCCTGTTTTTGATCGATACCTTCCTGCTGCAGGCTGTCAAATTCCACAACCCGCTTGTCTTTTTTGTCCTTTTTCTTCCTGCGTTTCTTCTTGCCGTCCTTGGAGTCGTCATCAGCTGCAGGGGCTGCGGGGGGGGCAGCCTTATCCGGTGCAGGTTCCGTGACTTCAGGCTTTGCAGGTTCGGGAGTTACCGTTGTCCTGGGCTCGGCTTCAGGCTCGGGCCTGGAAATGACCTTTACCTTGGGTTCTTCCGGGGGGGCTTTCTTTTTTCTGGCCCCTTTTCTGGGCGGCCGGTCACGTCTGGCTTCTTTGTCCCGGGCTTCCTCAGGTGCTGCCTCCTGCTTATGCTGGTCAGCTGCATCAGGTTCCTGCGTGACCTCCTGTTTCTGGGCCTGATCCCCGTCTTCTGCGGCCGGTTCCCGGGCCGGGGTTTCCTGCAGGTGTTCCTCTGGAGCTTTTGCATCCACAGGTTTTTCAGGTGCGGCAACAGTATCCTGTGTAACTGCTTCTGCTTCCTCTGCTTCCTCTGCTTCTGGTTCAGGTGCAGGCTCAGGTGCAGGCTTTTTCCTTCTTCTGACAATGACTCCGCTCTTGGCCCTGCTCTGGGAGACACCCTCCTGGGCTGCGCTCTTGTGGCGATCACGCACAAGATCCACCTGTTCTTCTGTAAGCCCGCTCATATGGCTTTTGACAGGGATGTTCAGCTCTCGCAGGAGCCCGATCAGTTCCTTGTTGGAAATCCCCAGTTCCTGGGATACATCTCTTACTCTCATTTTAGTGGTCATTGTCCTTCCCTCTCTTGCACTTATGCCTCCAGCCCCTGAATCTGGCTAATTTGCCTGCGCATTCCGGGCTCTTGCAGGTGTAAAATCCCCGTCCAGGCCTTTTCTTTCCTGGATCCGGCTGAAGTCCCTGTTCCGGATTGGCGGGGCAGACATAACGCTCAAGGTCTGCCTTGGGTTTTCTATCGCGGCAGACAACGCAGGTACGCACTGGAACATGCTTTGTCCCGGCCATGTCCTGGTCCGGCAGGGGGTTATTCTTGATCATTTTGCTCCGGTTTCTTTTCCTGGAGAAGGGGTTCTTCTCCTGTCAAATTCAATTTTTGAGGGCCAAGGAAGTTTATGGCTCCTTTCAGGCTTTCCAGGTTTTCATCGCTTAAGTCCAGCTTCTGTTTTAATTCCTCGTCCGTGGACTGGACCAGGCTGTCCAGGCTGTCGAAGCCCTCCCGGTTGAATTCGCTTATGGAGATGCCGGCGGCACTGGCCAGCTGCTCCATCACCTGGTGGTGCTCATAAACTTCATTGTACCTGGATTCTGTGTACACGTCGATTTTCCATCCCAGCAGGCTGGAGGCTAGCTTGACGTTCTGGCCCTTCTGCCCGATGGCCGGGGTAAGCTGATCGTCAGGGACAACCACCTCCAGGGATTTTTCATCCTCGTCCACGGTGATCCTGGTGATCCGGGCCGGTGACAGGGCGTTGGCCGCGTAAGTGGCGATGTCCGGGCTCCAGATGACGATGTCTATGCGCTCGCCCTTGAGTTCCTGGACTATGTTGTGGATGCGCGAGCCCTTGACTCCCACGCATGCGCCCACCGGGTCCACGTCCATATCCTTGGTCATTACCCCCACCTTGGCCCTCTTGCCGGGGTCCCGGACCACGTTCATGATTTTGATGGTTCCATCGGATATTTCCGGGACCTCCCGCTTGAAAAGGCTGATGAGATATTCCGGGTGGGATCTGGAGACGATAATCTGTGGAGTCCTGCTTTCGCGGCGAACGTCGATGATATAGGCCTCCACCCGGTCTCCCCGGTGGAATCTTTCCTTGGGGATCTGCTCATCCCTGGGAAGCAGGGCCTCGGTTCGGCCCAGGTTTATAATCCAGCCGGCCCGGTCCCGGCGCTGGATGATGCCGCTTATGATCTCGCCTATGCGGTCCTTGTATTCCTCGTAGATGATTTCCTGTTCGGCATCGCGCATCTTCTGCATGAGGACCTGCTTGGCGGACTGGGCAGCGATGCGGCCCAAGTCCTTGACATCAAGGGTAAAGCCCAGTTCGTCCTCGAGCTGGACATTGGGATCATGTTCTTTGGCGTCTTCCAGCAGTATCTCGTTGTTGGGGTCTCCAATCTCGTCCACCACCACCTTGAACTGGTAAACCTCTATCTCCCCGTTGTCCTCGTTGAAGTTGACCTCGATATCCAGGTTGCTTCCGTACTTCTTGTAGACCGACGAGCGTACGGCCTCTTCCAGGGTATCCACCAGCATATCCCTGTCAATGCCTTTGTCCTTGCTGATCTGGTCTATGATTTTTTTAAGTTCCAGGCTCATACGGCCTTCCTCCATTATAATAAATATCCAAAAATAACAATCAAGTATAAACTATTCCACCAGCCTGGCCCTGTCTATCTCGTCCCATTGAAAACTCCAGGTGCAGTCCGGAGAGGTCTGGATGCTGATGGTTTCGTTTTCCGCCTCCTGCAGGGTGCCGGTGAAGTTTTTGCGACCGTCTCTGGGCTCTTTCAGGGTTATCTTTACCTTATGTCCGGTATATCCACTCATCTGCTCCGGGCGGAAAAACCTGCGGTTAAGCCCGGGAGAAGAGACTTCCAGGTTGTAGGATCCCGGAACAAGGTCCTCCACGTCCAGGGCCACGCTCAACTGCCGGCTGAGGTCTGCACACTGATCGATGCTCACTCCTTCCGGGGAATCCACAAAAACCCTGAGCACGCCTCTTTGTTTCCCAGTGCCCGGAACAAAATCCATGCCCCACGGTTCCAGGCCCATGAGCCTGCAGTTGGTCTGTACCAGCTCTTCAACCTGTTTTTTTATTTCCTGATAGTCCATAGCAGAAAAAGTTTTTACTCATGATAATGCTTTTGCCGGAGCAAAAGCAGGCATAAAGTATGCTGAATTTTTACTCCGGATGAAAACTGAATGCACAACTCAAAAAAAAAGTGGACCAAGAGGTCCACCCCATACAAACGCAAATACGTTGAATTAAGCCTGGAGTGGAGCGGGTGACGGGGGTCGAACCCGCGACACCAAGCTTGGGAAGCTTGTACTCTACCAACTGAGCTACACCCGCTCGATACACCCTGTTACATGGATAATCTTGGCCCAAATGTCAAGGGGTTGAAGCAAATATGGGTGAATTAATTAATCTTGCCCACTGGCGGGGTTAAAGATATACTTGGATAAAGAAAAAGCAGGCCGGTGCCTGCAACATAAAAAACAAGGAGACTTTATGTATACCCTGGTGCTGCTTCGGCATGGAGAGAGCGAATGGAACCTGCAGAACCGCTTCACCGGATGGACGGACGTTGATCTTACCCCCCAGGGCGTGGAGCAGGCTGCAAAAGCAGGGGAGCTTCTGCAGGAGGAAGGCCTTTCTTTTGACCTGGCTCATACCTCGGTTCTAAAAAGGGCCATTCGCACCTTGTGGCTGGTACTGGACCGCATGGATCTCATGTGGATACCGGTGCAGCGCTGCTGGAGGCTCAATGAACGTCATTACGGGGCCCTGCAGGGGCTGGACAAGTCTGAAACCGCGGCCAGGTACGGTGATGACCAGGTGCTCAAGTGGCGCAGGAGCTATGACCTGCCTCCACCGGCCCTGGATTATGACGACCAGCGCCACCCCCGTTTTGATCCTCGTTACCAGGGACTTGATCCCAGGCTGCTGCCTGATGCTGAGTGCTTAAGGGACACGGTGAACCGCTTCCTGCCCTACTGGAACGATTACCTGGCCCCCCAGATACTTGCCGGCAAAAGGCTCATTGTGGCTGCTCACGGCAACAGCCTGCGGGCCCTGGTCAAGTACCTGGATCATATTTCAGATGAAGAGATATTAAAGCTCAATATCCCCACCGGCGTGCCCCTGGTATACCGCCTGAAAGAGGACCTGACTCCCATTGAAAGCAAATACCTGGGTGATCCCGAGGAAATACAGGCAGCCATTGCCGCCACTGCGGGGCAGGGCAGGGCCCGGTAATCTTTTATGCTCAAAAAGATCAAGTCTTTTCTGCAGTCGGATATCTGGAGGTTAGATGTCCAGGAATTGTCCCGGGCAAAGGCCTTCATGACCCACCACCTGAGGGTTTTTCTGGCGGCGCTGCAGGGATTCAGCCGCAACGACTGCTCCATGCGGGCCTCCTCTTTGACTTATTATACCCTTTTGTCCATCGTGCCGGTTATGGCCCTGGCTTTCGGTATTGCCAAGGGGTTCGGCCTGGACGACATGCTGCAGTCCCAGTTGGAACAGTACCTCGGGGCTCACGAGGAGATTTTTGACGAGGTGGTGCAGTTTTCCTACTCCATGCTGGAGGTGACCCGGGGCGGGGTAATTGCCGGGGTGGGCTTTTTGTTTCTGTTGTGGGCAGTGATCAAGGTGCTGGACCACATAGAGCTTTCCTTCAACGCCGTCTGGGGGGTGCAGGAAGGCAGAAGCTGGGTGCGCAAATTCACCGAATACCTCTCGGTCATGGTCCTGGCCCCGGTGCTGGTGATCCTTTCCGGGAGTCTGACTGTTTTTCTGACCACGGAGATCTACAAGTACCTGGCGGAAGGGTGGCTGGCCCTGGTGGCGGACCTTTTCCAGTGGGGGGCCCAGTTTACTCCTTACGTGATCATCTGGCTGCTGTTTACCTTTCTTTTCATGGCCATGCCCAATACCAGGGTCAACTTCAAGGCCGCCCTCATCGCAGGCATCATTTCCGGGACCATGTTTCAGCTTCTGCAGTGGGGTTACGTAAACTTTCAAGTGGGAGTGGTCCGGTACAACGCCATTTACGGCAGTTTTGCTGCCCTGCCGCTGTTTCTGGTGTGGCTGCAGCTCAGCTGGATGA
Organism: Desulfonatronospira thiodismutans ASO3-1; assembly: GCF_000174435.1. Classification (NCBI taxonomy): domain Bacteria; kingdom Pseudomonadati; phylum Thermodesulfobacteriota; class Desulfovibrionia; order Desulfovibrionales; family Desulfonatronovibrionaceae; genus Desulfonatronospira; species Desulfonatronospira thiodismutans. The sequence continues at coordinate 1,211,190 of NZ_ACJN02000001.1, read as the reverse complement.
TTGTCCTGCTGGGGGCGGAGCTTTCCTATGCTTACCAGAACGTCCGCCGCTACATCTATTCTTCCGAGATCCAGGATATCAGCCCCGGTTACAAGGAAAAAGTGAGTCTTCTGGTCATGCATCTGATCATAAAAAGATTCATTGCAGACAAGGGCGGGGTGAGCAGGGAAGAGGTCTGCGAGGAATTGAAGCTGCCGGTCACTCTGGTAAACCAGGTTTTGAAGGATCTTTACCGGGCCGGACTGGTGGTCCGGGTGGAAGTATCAGGAGACGAGGCCTTCAAGTATCAGCCCGGCAAGGATGTAAATCGGCTGAGCATCGCCTTTGTAATCAAGACCCTCAAGGATGCCGGCAGCTCAGATGTGCCTGTGGTGCACAACCTGGCCTGGGACAGGATCAGTTCCGCCCTGGAAAGCTTTGAAGAAACAATAAAGCACTCGCCGGACAATGTTCTGCTCAAGGATATCGGCGCACCGGGTTCGTGATGCACAAAGCGGTTTAACTCCGCGTCTTGATCAGCGCAGATTTGCCTCATCAGCGGCGAAAATATTCTTGATACACCTGCAAAAAGTCGGAAAATGAATGATTCAGGAATCAATCACGCGTCCTGCCACGCGCTTCGCGTGGTTAGCGTGATATAACCCTTTGTTTTACTGATCTCTGACCTCTGACGTCTGATTTCTCCTGGTTTGTTTCAGGTACTCATTTTTTGTTGCCGTTTTTAAAGGTACACAGGAACTTTTTTTCCGCTTCAGATGTCCCTATCAGGATAAGCTCGTCTCCCTCCTCCAGAGGCGAGTCCGGTTCGGGATTGATGATGGTCCCCCTGACCGGCGATTCTATGGCGATTACATTGCACCCGGATTTCATGCGGATATCGCTTTGCCCCAGAGTCTTTTTGTGCAGGTTTCCGGTTACTTTTTCCCTGAATATATCCAGCCCCTCAGCCACCATGAGTACATTGTCTCCTTTTATGTGGTTGATGATCGAATTTGCGCCCATGGAGGCATAGGACATGACCAGGTCCGCCCCGGCCTGGTGCAGTTTGGAAACACTTCTGTCCCTGGTGGCTCTGGAGATTATCTGCATTTTGGGGCGCAGCTTGCGGCAGTAGATGGTCAGGTATATGTTCAGGTCATCGTTGTTGGTGGTGATGATGATGGAAGGGGCCTTGTCTATCCCGGCCCGCTTCAGGGTATGAAAATCCGCGGCATTGCCGTGCACATACTTTTCCTTGCTGGCCACAATGCGTGAGCTTTTTTCCACTATACGGTAATCAATATCGCTTTCCGCTAATGTCTCTGCAGCGGCCCTGCCCACCCGGCCTCCGCCCAGAATGAGTACCGGTGAGAAGGAGAGGTTGTAGATGCCGTAAATCTCATCGTATTTTTCCAGCTGGTCCTGGGAGCCGGCCAGTACCAGCACGGTATTGGAGCCGATGCGCATGTCCGGGTGCGGGATCTTGAAGCTGCCCCTTTCCCAGATGCCCACCACGTTGACCCCGGTGGTTTCCCTGAGTTTGCTCTCAATGATTTTCTTGCCTTCCAGAGGGGTGCGCATGACCGGAGTTTCAGCGATGAGCAGGTCTCCGAACCGGCCGATGACATTGGCGTGCATGCTTACCCCCAGCACCCGCCTGGCCAGGGCCTGGCCCAGCATAACAGGGAACTGGTGCACCTGGCTGGCCCCGGCCATCTGCAGGATGTCCACGGATTCCAGGGTTTCCGCGGTGGCAATGACCTGGGTGTTTGAACTCAGCTCGCGCAGGGTGAACACGGCGTTGGTGTTGGTGTGGTCGTCGTTGTTGAGCAGGACCAGCTCGGCCTTGTCTGCGCGGGATTTTCGGTAGGTTTTCAGGTCGTCTAGTTCTCCCAGCATTACCTTGTAGCCCTGGTCATGCAGTTCCAGGGTCCTTTGCTGTTCCGGCACCAGGATGCAGTAGTTGTAATTGTACTGTTTCAGCTTTTCCACCAGGTTGGTGATCATGGGGTCGAAGTTGCTTAAGAGTACATGTCCGGCTGTCTTTTCCGGCAGCTCCCTGGGGGTCCTGGCCTTGTTGTGCGCCTCCAGCCAGGGGGCGTAAAAAAAGCGGATGAAGGTAAACGGGAGCATGACCAGCAGAAAAATAACTCCGGAAAGCAGAACCAGAACGGAAAACATCCTTCCCAGGTCCGTGTGAAAGGTGATGTCCCCGTATCCCAGGGTACTCATGGTCACCGCGGTCCAGTACAGACCATCAAGGATGGTGTGTTCCTGGCCCTCTATGACCATGATCCAGTGAAAAAGCAGGGTGTACAGGACCATCATCACAACCAGAACAAGTAAAAACTTCAGAAGAGCCAGGATGTTGTTCTTGGCGGTTTTGTCCTCAAAAAAATATTCCAGTATGGATGGTATAAGCTTCATTTGTTTATTACCTGTGATAAAAATTTCGCCCATCTGCCGACCGGGAAGAAATGCTTATCAGGCAGACCTTCATTAAACGGCAAATAGAACATCCCTCTACTACATCTCGGTAATTCACTAGGCAAGAGGGGGGATGAAGGTTTTTTATCAGCCCGGATGATTTTTAGACTTACTCCTGAAACCCTGTCATAAAAAACAAGAAACTTAGACAGGATTAACAGGATTGACAGGATAAGCAATCAGCGGCCGGAAGCCGCAGATTGCATTAGCCATCGCCAAAGGCGAGTGATTACCTTTTGGTCTGGCTTCCGGCCAGGACAAAAATGGTTTTCTCTTAATCAATCTCTTAATCCTGTTAATCCTGTCAAATAGCTCTTTTCTTTATTGGGTTGCGGGCGTAGCCCGCTTTGGGATAAGAGCGGACACAAAGTGTGCTGAACTGTTGCCATGGTTTTTTTCAGCCAGAAGATATTTAACCGTGGAAGGACACCAAGAGCATGAAGGTTGAGCCAGAAGGTTTTTGCAGTTACATGAAAGGCACGGTTGACATTTTTTGAATTTGAGATAATTTTCTTTCTTCAGGCAGACGGGTTTTTGGCCAGTTGATCAATATGATTTTTTGACTGCATCAAAGGTGTTGCATTACCAAAAAAGTCCCCACCACATCTGCCTGCCGCAAATACCCGCCCCCGTAGCTCAGCAGGATAGAGCACAGGATTCCTAATCCTGGTTAGCCCAAGTTCGAATCTTGGCGGGGGCACCATGATTTCAAGGGGTTATGGATTTAGTTCCATAGCCCTTTTTTTGTTTGTAAGCACATGGTAAGCGCCCGGCCAGCAGGGTCTTGAGCCGGCGGTCTTTTTCCAGGTCTGGGGAAGGCCCGTATCTCTGAGCATGATAAAGGCTTTTTAACTCTGCGGCCATGTCCGGGCGGTTTTCTTCCCACCACCGCCATACCTGCTGTTCGCTGCCCGGTCTTTGCAGATGGTGACGTCCAGGGGTCTTGCGGGCGAGCCTTTTCCAGGCCTTTTGCCTGAGACGCTTTGCCTGGTCTCCGGCTGGATAATATATGCGCAGGAGCAGCAGGGCCAGTCCGGCAATCGCGGCTGCAGCGGCCAGGAGAAGCTTACCATTGTCCGGCCTGCTCCAGGACCGGGGCAGGTCCGGCAAGCTGAGTCCAGACCAGGTATCCTGGATGCCGGAGCTGACAGACCTCCACATGCGCACCTGCCGGGCCAGGGTCAGGTCGATTATGGCATTGGTCCACTGCCATCTCAGCCAGTCCAGCGTTGCAGGCCCCGGGCTCATGACCTGTTGCGGGCCGTCCTCTTCCCGGGCCGCAGCTGCATCATCCCCTGGTTCCTCCATGCCGGTGTGCTCAAGCATCCTGGTGGGGTCCAGAAGCACCCATCCACGCCCCTGGAACCAGGCCTCCACCCAGGCATGGGCCATGCTGTCCCGCACCACCCAGTATTCCCCCACCGGGTTGAATTCTCCGCCCCAGAATCCCACCACCACTCTGGCCGGAATATCATTTATGCGCATGAGAACTGCGGCAGCAGAGGCATAAAGCTCGCAGTATCCGGTCCTGGTGCGCAGCAGAAAATCCTTGAGGCTCTGTCCCTGTTCAAATTCTTCCGGGGCGCTCAGACTGTACTCGAATCCCTGGGTTCCAAAATAAAACATGATTTCCTGGGCGGTTTCCCAGACGTCCTGATCCCGGTCCTGAAACATTTTTCCCAGGCTTACTACTTCCTGGTCCAGGTCCTCGGGCACGGCCAGGGCGCTCTTGGACTCCCGGGTGGTGAGGGGGCCTGAGTCGCCTGCCCTGGACAGGACCCGGTACCTTATGGCCGTCTCAACGGGTTCATCTTTTTTTATTGTACCGTCCCGGTTGTAGTTGACCGGCGAGACATCCAGAACCCTCTGGGGAAAATAAAGCCCGAAAAGGTGCTCAGTTGTGCCGGGATTTAAAGTGATGGACTGCCTGATGAGGCCGTGATCCAGAGACGAGGCCGTTACCGGGTTGGTCTGGAAGTCGTGGGGAGTACCCCGGGTCCATTTCTCCCCGTCGGTTTCCCACAGAACAGCCCCGCGCCAGTAAAGGCGGCTGGGGTCTACAGGGTCCTCGATGACGGCTCGAAAGGCGATGCGGTTGGAAGCAACGATCTCACTTACGCTTCCCGGGCTCATCTCTTGGCTGAATCCTGTAAGGTGGGTCTGCATTCCTTCTCCCAGGTTCAGGGCGGGGCTTATGTTTCTGGGGAAGGCGAAAAAAACCACAAGACCCAGGATAATGGTCAAAACCGTCAGAAAAAGGGCGAAAACAACCAGTCCGGAGGCAAAGCCCCAGCCAGGGGAGTCACGGTAGGCCCTGTCCGGGGTATGGTCCAGGACATGCTGCCACAGGATCAACACCAGGCCCAGGAAGAAAAAAAGCAGGATAAGCCCTCCGAAACCCAGGTCGAATCTGACCAGGGAGGCTGCTGCCAGGCCCAGGACCCCCAGCCCGCAGAACTGAAATGCGTCGCGCTGGGTTCTAAGTTCCATGAGCTTGATGCCCAGCATGACCACCAGGGCCTGGGCCAGGACATACTGCCATCCCTGGGGCCAGTGGGCGGCAACAGCCAAGCATACCAAAAGAAGGACGGTGATGAGCCTGAAGCGGTAGGAAAAGACCTCTTTTCTTCCCCGGTAATAGGCGGCAAAGGCCAGGACGCAGGATACAGTCCAGAAAAGGGCCACCCAGGGGGCCAGTATGGTATTCAGGGAAAGCACAACGTAGGAGCCGGCGCTGATGCCAAGCAGGGGAGAGAGAAGTCTGAGCCTGAATCCTGTATGCTCTGAGGACATTTCAGCCTGCCTCCTGCCCCGGCAAAGGCTCCATCAGGGCCAGGGCCTGCAGGGCGTAAAAGGGGTCGGCCCCGGGGTGTCCGGAAATTTGCCGGCCTGGCAGCCTGAGCTCCCAGGGGCTGTACTCCTGCAGGGCACGGTCCAGGATGCTTCTGAAAAGGGCCAGTCTTTTTTCCGTGTCCAGGTGGGCATAGGCCGGGTCCTCCCAGTCCATGACCAGTGATGCTGCGTGCTCTGACGAAAAGCTGTGAGCCGGCCAGCGGGAGATATCCATGCCCATGGCCGGCATGCTCCAGTCCAGACGCCGCCAGACAATGGCCGCCCTGGACTCGCCCGGGCGGTACCTTCTTATGCCCTGCCACTCCGCGCTGCCCTGAGTGCGGAAAGTATGGCTGCGGGGCTGCTCCCGGGCCATGAGGCTCCGGGCTGAAGCGCCCAGGGGTCCCGGGGCCACAACAGGGCCTTTTCCCGGATCAAACAGGCCGCCGCGCAGGACGAAACCAAAGGGAAAGGAGGAGGCCAGCCTCACCGGAGGCAGCGGCGGCTGTCCCCGGAAAGGGGGAGTCCAGGAGATGAAGATATCTTTGTGCCGGCCGGGTCCGATCACCGGCAGCAGGGCGCGCTGGTCTTCCAGTCCCGCCTGCAGGACCAGGGCGGGAAAACGCTTTGTGTTCTGGATCCGCAGCATTATGGTGCCCGGCTCGTTTGAGGTGAGGATGTCCCTGCCCACGGCCTGTACCCGCAGGCCGGAAACATTGTACAGGGCGATGAGTCCCGACAGAAACAGCAGGCTCAAGAGCAAAGAGGTAATGAGAAAGAGGACGTTGTTGTTGCTGTTTACAGCGGCCATGCCCACCAGGAGGCAGAGAAGCACATACATCCAGCCTGAAAAGCTGAGCCTGGACCTGATCCTTTTTTTTCTGCGGTTATCCCCATGTTTCATGGATTATCTTTCTTACCAGCAGGTCCCTGTCCTTGCCCGGGTCCAGGCTCAGCCTGTGGATCATGACGCTGTAGGCGGTATTGAACAGGTCCTGCGGGATGATGTAGTCTCTTTGTTCCAGCATGGCCCAGGCCTGGGCCGAGGACTTCAGGGCCAGCATGCCCCTGGGGGAAAGACCTGTTTTCACTTCCGCATGGTCCCGGGTGGCATGGGTCAGCTCCAAAATCATCCGGGCGATTTCATCGCTTAAGAAAACGTCTTTGCAGGACTGCCTCAGGGACAAAAGCTCCTCCTGGCTGACCACGGCCTCAAAGTCCGGGACTGTTGCCCCCTTGGTGAGCATGTCCTTTTCCGAGCCGGGACCGGGGTAGCCCAGGGTGATGCTCATCATGAACCGGTCCATCTGGCTGTTGGGAAGAGGGTTTACGCCGTGTTCCTCCAGGGGATTCTGGGTGGCTATGACCAGAAAGGCCTCCGGCAGGGGATAGGTGCGGCCGTCTGCTGAGACCTGTTTTTCAGCCATGGCTTCCAGCAGGGCCGACTGGGTGCGGGGGGAGGAGCGGTTGATCTCGTCGGCCAGGACAATGGAGTGAAATATGGGACCCGGGTGGAAGCAAAATTCGTTTGTCCGGGGGTCAAACATGGATACACCCAGGACGTCTCCGGGGAGCATGTCGCTGGTCATCTGGATGCGGGCGAAATCTAAGCCAAGGGTCCTGGCCATGCTCAGAGCCAGGGTGGTTTTGCCCACCCCAGGTATATCCTGGATGAGCAGATGCCCGCCGGCAAGAAATGAGGCCAGGGCCAGCCGGATTTCAAAGGGTTTGTCCAGAAGACCCTGGTTTATGGTATCAAGAATGCTCTGGATGATATCTGTATGCTGCCTGCTCATATTGCTCCGGTAGGTTGTTCATTACAAAAATCACCAACCAGACTATCTGTAGAAAACAAAAACATCAATAAAAACTAAGCCGGAGTTCAGATATCCAGTATGGATTCCACCGTAGCGGTGATTCAGGGAAGAAAAAGTTGCTTGGAGGATTTTTGTTTGGAATGGCCGGTATTGGCTGAGAAAAAAGCTGCATCCGTTTTTTTCGTCAGCCTGACGTGCCATTATTACGGTTTTAAGGCGGTGATAGGGATCACCGCTACACCGTCGTCGCGAAAATATCCATAACCAGTACCAGTGATTACCGCCAGTAAGGATGGCGAGCCGCACTTTTCGGTATCCACGCGCTCAGCAAACTTCAATAAAGAGGTGGCTCCCTGCTCTGCCATTCCTGGCCCGAGTTTTATTTCAAAAGCACCCCAGCGACCATCAGCGCAATGAATCACGGCATCCACTTCCAGTCCCGTATTGTCACGGTATTGCAATACCTGGGCATCCATGGCCTGGGCGTAAACCCGCAGATCACGTACAACCAGCGATTCAAACAGAAAGCCCAGCAAGTTCATATCCTTCAGCAATCCTTCCGGGGATGTCCGCAATGCCGCCACCGCCAGGGAAGGATCCACGAATTGGCGTCTGGGCATGCTTCTCAGCCGTGACCGTGAACGTAAATGCGGCGTCCAGGCCGGCTGATCCTCCATGATCATCAGACGTTCCAGACTGGCCAGATACTCAAGCACAGTCTGTACAGTAATGCCGCCGATATCCTCGGCCATGCCGGTTGCGGACGCATAGGTTCCGATATTGCGGGCCAGGGAGCGCAGCAGTCGGCCGACTTTATCCGGATCACGGCGAACCCCGTCCACATGGCTGATGTCTACCCGTCTGATTTCCTCCAGGTAGTCCCGGTTGGCCCGCAGGGCTTGCCTTGAGGTCAGACGCAGATGTCCCGGCCAACCACCCACGGCTAGCAATTCAACCAAATCCTGAATTGTCAATCCGGAGTCGCGGCAGGCAGATCGATTACCATTCAACAAGTCCGCCAGTGACAGGGCTCCTGTGCTTTGTCCAAGCTCAAACAGCGTCATGGGACGGAGTCGCAGCCGCGTCAAGCGCCCGGCCCCGGTATGTCGGGTGATATCATCTACAGGTACGGCGGAACCGGTCAGGATGAACTGGCCAGGCTGGCCACGCTCGTCAACCGCACGCCGGATATGATTCCAGATGGCTGGTTCAATCTGCCATTCATCAATAAGACGCGGGGTATCGCCCGCCAACACCAGGCGAGGGTCAATGGCTACAGCCTGACGGGCATTTTCATCGACATCAAGCAATACTTCACTGGCGGCCAGGTTACGGCCAGTAGCCGTTTTTCCGCAGGCTTTCGGCCCTTCAATGACCACGGCGCCAGTGGATGACAGACGCTGCCGCAATTCGCAGTCCACCACTCTTGAGTGATAGCGCATACCAGCCTCATAAAGTCAGAAACATTAAGATCAACGATTGCAATTATCTTGGATAAGTACTTGCAATGTATTTATATTAATAAATGCAACATAACTATTATGATAAATGCAATTGCGTTGTCAAGAGCAATCCGCTGATCAGGCATGGGCTGCTCACCTGAACCCTCTTCCCTTGGTCCCTGGTTAACGAAGAACGAGGAATATTTCCCTTCCGGCAAGCCTGCTCACAGGTAGGCAACACAATCATCCCCACAGTTCCCGTTTTTTTCAAGTCTTTGACCTGAAGGGTAGGTCATACGCAGTCCTTTTTATTTCCTGATTCGGAGATAGTACCCTGGGCCATTTATTGTGCAGATGTAAATAAGTTACAGCACTGCCCCGCCTGTCAATGATTTTTTCACCCCGTTTTTTAGTGACCCCCATGTGCGTTGGCTGCGCTGACAAAAATCGAGTTATTTTGATCAGCAGTGACCTCCCTGGCCTGCACTGAAAGTCTAGCAGTCTGTTGAAAATCTCCCAATTGCTGCGTCGCTAAAAAAAGTTCAAACTCTTACGTATGGATTAATACGCTGCGACCTTGAACTTTTTTTGCTCCTTGCACTTGGAATTTTTGAACAGACTGCCTGATATGGACTTTTTTAAAACATTGCTAAGGTCATCAGTAAACCATCACAACAGGGCGTGGGTGTCCAGCAAGAGCTTCACGTCCTCTCCCAGGCGGCAATTTCTTCTTCTGGCAAAGGTTCAAAAAAGGATTCCGTAACCTTGCCAGGCAGCCGTCCGGGCTTGCGCTGAGCCACCCCACCTGAAGGAAGAGGAGTCAAAAGGGCATAGGGTTTTCCAGACTTGGCCAGGATGATTTCCTGTCCTGCGTGAGCCATTTCCAACAGGTTCGAAAAATTGGTTTTTGCTTCATGAACATTGACCATCATGGCATGTACTCCTGTGGACTAACATTGTAAACCAACTTTTTATACTCATGATATCTTCACACTTTGCGTCAAGCGCGAAATGTAAACATCATCTTTACAAATTGCGTCAAGCGCGAAGTGTAAAGATGTTTGTCTGTTAATCACAATGAGAATTGAGAATATTGTATACTGACATGCGTGAAATCCCCAACCGCCCGGCTATCTCGGTCTTCTTAAATCCCCTGGCCAATAATTGTTCCACTATATACTTCTTGGCCTTCCTGCTTTCCATGGACCAGGAACGGCTGAAGTCGGTATTTTCAATGGCCTGATCAAGCCGGGTCAGATCCAGCATAGATGCATTGCATCCAAGGTACTTTTCTGTATTTTCGGTTTTTTTGCCCAGCTTTTTAAACAACCTTGGAAAAATTTGAGACAGGCGGATACAGAATTTTTCAATAGCCCCCTCATGCTCAAGAGCGTTTTCCGGCTCATGCCCGTGGGCCTGCTCAAGCATTCGGCAGTAATTCTTTCGGGCTTCGGGTTCCTGGTCATGAACCAGGCGCAATACAACCCCGGGGTCAACAAAGGATTCCACATCGGATTCATTACAATACAATGATGCCGAGGACCATCTGTATGCATCCGTCTTATCCACTATACCGGCGCGGACAGGATTCAGGTGGATGTATAGTGAAGCTGTGAGCAGATAAGTATTGTCCAGGCATACTGACTGACGGTAAGGTCCACCGAAAAGATGACCCTTTCGCTGGTACTTTGTATTGAATTTGGCTGCATACCTTGAAAATATGGAGCGCATTGCTTCAGGCAGATTATTTTCCCGGGGTTCCAGCAAAATATGTATGTGATTAGACATAAGACTCAAGGCATAATAGCGCAGATCAAACTTTTCCACGCTTTCCTTTAGCAGCATCAGCATGGTCAGATAATCAGTATCATCAATAAACAGCGGCTCTTTGCCTGCTGCACGCTGGGTGACATGGGAGATAACCCCGGGCTCAGTGATCTTGTACCTGGCCCTGAAAATCCGCTGTTCATTTCCGCAGAACCTTTTGTCGCTGTACTTCACATCAAAATAACTGCCACATCTTTACACATCGCGTCAAGCGCGAGGTGTGAAGATGATGGGTCATATTTTGCCAGGCAGGGTGCCCCTATACTGCTTTGTGGCCTTTTCTACAGTGAAATCCTCGGTTCGGGTCTTGAGTATTTCGGGGGCGACGCGGAAAGTGCTGTTTTAGCCGCGGAGAAGAAGAACATCTTCACATATCGCGCATATCGCGTCAAGCGCGAGGTGTAAAGATGAGGGCTATATTTTGCCAAGCAATGTTTCCATATACTGCTTTTCGGCATTTTCAACGGTGAAATCTTCGGCCCGGGCCTTGTGATGGTTTCGGAGGGCACATGGAAAGTGCCGTTAAGGTTGCTAAGCATGGTCTGGGCCAGGGTTGTGGGGTCTTCCACAGGCACGAATGTGACCGTATTTGCCATCTTCCTGGATTTCCGCCAAGCCGCCAGGGCAGTCCGTGGCCACGATCTGGGTGCCGCAGTCCAGGGCCTCGATGAGTACAGTGGGCAGCCCTTCATGCCGGGAAGGCAGGGCCAGCAGCGTTGCCTCGCGCATCCAGGTTAGGGGGTGTCCTGGAACCCGGGAAAATGCACCCGCCCGGCCAGCCCCAGCTCCCGGGTCATGGATTTCAGCCTCGGCCTGAGCGGACCGTAGCCCAGCAGGACTAAGTGCGCTGCGGTCTTGCCCGCGATCTGCCGGAAGGCTTCCAGGAGCACATCCAGGCCCTTGACCGGGGCCAACCGCCAGACTACTACGATCCACGGCGGGGCAATCTTACAAAAATCTGGACAATGGAGTTTATGTCATTGGCTGCAGAAAAAAACGACGATCATCTTTACACATCGCGTCAAGCGCCAAATGTAAACATCATCTTTACATATTGCGACAAACGCGATGTGTGAAGATGATTCACCTGTTTTATCTTGTCTTTTCTTTTTCAGCGCCTCTTGGAACAAATCCTCATATTCCCGGACCATCTGCTCAGGGGTAAACATCCGCTCCAGTTTGGCCCGGTTGTATTCGCCCATTTCTCTTCACAGTTGCGGGCTTTCGGCCAAGTGGTTGATCTTATCGGCAAAGGCATCCACATCGCCCAATGGGCAGAGATAGTCTTATTGAACATGATTGATGAATTCCTTTACACTTCGCGTCAAGCGCGAAATGTAAACATCATCTTTACATATCGCGTCAAGCGCGGAGTGTAGGCTAACGAAGAACGAAAAACGAGGACGAAGAACCTCACACTCACCCTCACACCCTCACCTGCTCTCACATCCGTACTGCATACTTCACATCCGCACCCTTTCCTTTTTTAACAACCAGACCAGCATGCATCAGCTTGTTCAGCCTTTTCAAAGCTGTATTCTGGTGGATGTCCAAACCGGTGGTAATCTGACTGCTGGCCTGCTCCCCGTTATTTCGCAGGAAATCATATACAGCCTTGAGTTCAGGGGGTTCTTGGTTCGGCGGCTCTGCCGCCGTTCTTGGTTCCTGGTTCTTGGTTTTAACGAAGAACGAAGAACGAGGAACAAGGAACTGTTTTTGTTTTTAACGCAGAACGAAGAACCAAGAACCGTTCGTCGTTCACACCAGTTTCCCCGGTTGCTCTCCAAGGGCCCATTTCCAGGCCGGGAGCACATGTATGAGCCCTGCATCGGTATCAACTGCCTTCATGGATATCAATGGCGGTTTCTGCCAGACAAACCCGCAGGTCGTGAAGGACAGAGGTTTGCCTGGCTATGTCGCGGTATTCCCCTAACCTTGGAAGAGAAATGGCTGCAAGAATACCAAGGATGGCTATCACACTGAGGATTTCAATAAGGGTAAAGCCGTAACTGTTATTTTTATGGTTTGGTCCGGGACTGTCGGAAAAAAAGTCAGCATCTGAGAAGTGGTAACGGGAGTGTGCAAGGCGGGCCTCCCTGGCGGTCTGGGAAGAGACCGGGCCTGGCCTAGTACTAAGTTTCAATAAAAGCTTTACATGTAATTTATTTTTGGCTACCATATCTTCAAACAATTGAAGGAGGTAGTCATGAGTAAGAAGACCAAACTCCCAAAACTCGTTTTAACGCCTGAGCAACGCATAAAGCTTGAGACTATAAGCAATGCGCGAGCAGCTTCATTGCGAGATGTTCAACGGGCCAAAGTCCTTTTGCTTTATGCAGACGGAAAACCAATCACGCATATTCAAAAGCAGGCAGGCCTGAGCAGACCGTCTATTTATAAGTGCATAGAGAAAGCCTTGGCAGCAGGCCCGGAAGCTGGTCTCAAGGATTATTATCACAGGCCATTTGATCCTGTTATAGATGATGCAGCAAAAGCCTGGGTTGTTAATCTGGCCTGTACTAAACCCAAAGATTACGGCTTTGCTGCTGAGCTTTGGACCTATCAGGAGCTTGCCAGATACACACGTGAGCATGCTCCCAAGGAAGGACACCATTGCCTGGCAAACGCTGCAAAAGCCACCATTTGGCGTATTCTCAATGAACACGATATAAAACCGCATAAAATCAAGTACTATCTTGAAAAGAGAGATCCTGATTTCGAGCAAAAAATGAATGATGTCCTGGTTGTTTACCAAGAAGTTAACATGCAAAATGATCAAGGCGATATTGCTGTGCCTTCTAAAACAATAACAGTTTCAGTGGACGAAAAACCGGGCGTGCAAGCCTTGGAAACCATTGCGCCGGATCTATCGCCTGCACCTGGACGACATCAGTGCACTGGCCGGGATTATGAATATAAGAGGCATGGCACAGTCTCTATCCTTGCTGGCCTTGATCTGCATACTGGAGAAATTATTGCTCAAGTTCATGATCGACATCGCAGCAGAGAATTTATTGAGCTTTTGAAGGAAATAGACTCCAGGTATCCGAAAGAGAACACTATCCGTCTTGTTTTGGATAATCATTCGTCCCATATTTCAAAGGAAACCATGAAATACCTTGCTTCCCTGCCCAACAGATTTGAGTATGTCCATACTCCAAAGCACGGCTCTTGGTTAAACCTGATTGAGTCTGCATTTTCAAAGATGGCCCGTACTTTTTTGCGACACATTCGGGTTTCATCCAAGGAGGAACTCAAGGAGCGAATCCTTAAGGGCATAGCAGAGATGAACTCTGCTCCGGTAATCTTCCGTTGGAAAAAATTTGATCTTGAATGTTCTTAAGCGTAAACTTTTTAATGAAACGAACTACTAGTTTGTTCTTGATCCGAAGCCATCACTGACATACCCCTGCTGCAATTATGAAATCAAGCCAAAAGGATTATCATGCTCATTCATTACTGCAATAAAATAAATCAACAGGCACAGGCAAGGTTTTTTATTGGGCTGGAACATGCCAAAACAGCACGGTTTTACCATGGTGATAAGGTTTTTATGAGAGAAGAATTTTTCTTAACTCCATGCTCTTCATAGATATCCCATCAGTGTTTCTGATAACCTGGATATCGGCACTGCCTTGATATTCTCTGCTAATGGAAAAATATGCTCACCTGCATGAATCACGAAAAGATGTTTTAACTTTAGATCATGCATTGCAATGCGCATAGACCTGGTCAGCCTGGGAGACGAGGTTCTTTTTATTTCAAATCCTGTCCTGGTTGATCCTCTGACATGGAGAAAATCCAGTTTAGCCCCTGAATGGGTCGCCCAGTGGAAACATTCGGATTCATCCGCCCTTAAGAGTCTGATGATCTGTTCAATGACAAAACCTTCCCAGGTTGCGCCGGATTTGGGATGCCCCAGCACATCGTGCTTTGCAGGCAGATTGAGCAGGGCGTGCGTCAGTCCGCTGTCGCAGATGAATACTTTTGGTGACTTGACCTGGCGTTTAGAGATATTTTCATGCCATGGCTGGACCTGTCTGACCACAAGGGCATCCGTAAGCCGGTCAAGATATTGTCTGACGGTTGTATCCGCAACCCCGAATGACCTGGCAAACTCAGAGGCGTTCCATATCTGGCCATGATAATGGGCCAGCATGTTCCAGAATCTGCGCAGCGTGGTTGAACTGACATTGATTCCAAGCTGAGGCAGATCTCTTTCCAGGAACGTGGAAACGAAAGCCTTCCTCCATTCAAAGCTTTTTGCGTCGTCTTGAGCTAAAAAGGACAGGGGAAAACCTCCCCTCAACCAGAGCTGTTCAGACTGGCCTGATGGTATTTCATCCAGTCCAAGTCCGCTCAGCCGGTGGTATCTGATCCTGCCGGCCAAAGATTCTGAAGATTGCCGCAGCATTTGGGGTGATGCGCTGCCCAGGATCAGGAATCTAAGGTCATCCAGTTTTTTGTCGATCAAGACTCGCAGGGCGGGGAATATTTCCGGCATTCTCTGGATCTCATCTAGGATCACCAGACCGCGTAGTTCCTTAAGGGTCAGCATGGGATCAAAAAGCCTGGCCATATCTTCACTGTTTTCCAGGTCAAAGTGATGCACCGGACCGGACCATTTCCGGGTGAGCATTGCAGCCAGAGTGGTCTTGCCCACCTGCCTGGCCCCAATTATCCCCACAGCCGGATAAGTGGCCAACGCCTCAAGTAACAGGTTGATTTCATTATTTCTTGCGATCATGAACGAACAAATAACTTGAAAATTCTGTTACGTCAACTGAATTTTCAAGGTTGATCAGCACGTGTAATCATCTGGCGGGTATAAATGCAGGCATCAATAAAAATTGATTTAACCATGAAGGACATGAAGAGCATCCCAGTAAAATGCGCAAGCACCTCGAAGAGGATTTAACTGGGACGGCAAAAAACTCTTTATCTTTGCCCTGATGCTTGAAGATTGAAGCCAGAAGAATTTAACCGTAGATCTCGCAGATCTACGCAGATGGGAGTCTCTTAACGCAAGAAAAAAACCAGCTGAATTATTGTTCAAACCCACTCACTGTGTCGAGGAACCAATAAAATGTAAGCGTCCATTTAACCCCATCTTTTTTTCTCCGCCTGATGTGCTAATGGTCTCCCAAATACCAAGGAGGGACCGTTATGCAAACCAAGTCACAGAAGTACACGCCTGAGGAGCGGGCCGGGTTCTGGTCCGCGCATATCAACAAGTGGAGGCAGGGCAGCCTGACCAAGGCCGAATACTGCCGCAGGGCAGAACTGTCCAAGCATGCCTTCTATTACTGGTGCAAAAAGCTTGGGCACACCAATTCCAGGAAAACCCAGGAGGAAAATGCCATCGTGCCGGTGCCCCTGAAGGTTGTCCAGGAGAAAACCCATACGCCTCTGCGCCTGATGGTCAATAGTTACCAAGTGGATATCCCGGGTGATTTCCAGCAGGAAGTACTGGCCAAGCTTGTCCGTACTCTGGAGGAGATCACGTGATCGCGGTAAGTCAGGCCAAGGTGTATCTGGTCACCGGACATACCGACATGCGCAAGGCCATAGACGGGTTGTCCATCATGGTCCAGGCTCAGCTGGAGCATGACCCCTTTTCCGGTCATCTGTTTGTCTTCTGCAACAGGCAGCGAACCATCATCAAGATCCTGTACTGGGACACAAACGGTTTTTGCCTGTGGCAAAAGCGCCTGGAGAAGCAAAGCTTCAAGTGGCCTGCATCAAAGCAGGAAGTTATGGAGCTTGATGCGAGGCAGCTTGTTTGGCTTTTAGACGGTCTGGACCCTGTGCAGGTCAGGGGGCACAAAGAGTTAAAATTTTCCACATTATTTTAGATTTTTTTGCAAAAAAAGCTTGCAATTCCAAATGTTTGTGTGTATATGAATACTCAGTTATGGACATCAACAACTTGCCAGATGATAAAGATGCGCTCAAAGATATCGTTGCTGACTACCACCAGCAACTTATCTACCTGCAGGAGAAACTGAACTTCCTGCAAAAAGCCATCTATGGGTCCAAATCCGATAAAAAACCCAAATGCGGCTCTAAAGAGACCTGGCCCATGATGCCTGGCCTTGTTGAGATGGAAACCGAGGTGGAAACGCCCCAGGAAAAAACCATCACCATACCTGAACATTCCCGTAAGAAACGTGGCCGCAAGCCCATCCCCAAGGATCTTCCCAGAAAGGATATAATCCATGACCTCTCTGGGGAGGAAAAGATATGCCCCTGCGGAGTCGAGCTAAGCCCGATAGGTCAGGAAGTAAGCGAAAAACTGGATTATATCCCTGCCAGGCTGATTGTTAATCGCTACATCCGTCTCAAATACGCCTGCAAAAACTGCGAGGGAGCCGAAGATGATCAGGGTGCAGTCAAAATAGCTCCCATGCCGGAACAGCTGATCCCCCAGGGCATAGTGACTCCAGGTCTTATGGCTCATATCATCACAGCCAAGTTTGTGGACGGCCTACCCTTTTATCGCCAGTGCAAGCAGCTTTTAAGGCTGGGCATTGATATCTCCCGTTCCACCATGGTCTCCTGGGCCATGCATGCGGCCAGGGTCTGCGAGCCTTTCCTGGATCTGTTCAAAAAGGAGATCATGCTCGGATTCCAGGTGGGCATAGACGAGACCCCGGTACAGGTACTTGATGAACCGGGCCGGTCCAACACTTCCAAGTCATATATGTGGGTTTTCCTTGGCGGCCATCCTGAAAATCCCACTGTCCTTTATGATTATCATCCCACGCGAAGCGGTCTGGCCCTGGATTTCCTCCAGGACTATCAAGGTTATATTCAAAGTGACGGCTATGCAGTCTACAACGACCTGGGCGACAAGCCGGGCATATTCCATGTAGGATGCCTGGCCCATGTCCGGCGCAAGTTTATGGATGTGGTCAAACTCTCCAAGAAACAAAAGCACAAGGGCGGAACCGCCCAGGAAATCCTGAACCTTATCGCCAAGCTATATATCCTGGAACAGTCCTTTGAAACCAGAAAGCTAAAGCCCGACCGGATACAGGAAGAACGTCAGGAAAAAAGTATACCCATACTAAACCAGATAAAAACTCTGCTGGACGAAAGAAGTAAAACCACCCCGGACAAAAGCAAACTGGGCACGGCCATAAATTATGCCCTGAACCAGTGGGACAGAGTGGTGCGCTATACACTGGATGGCCGGCTGCGGCCTGACAATAATCTGGTGGAAAACGCCATCAGACCCTTCGCCCTGGGACGCAAGAACTGGCTTTTTGCCGGACATCCCAATGGAGCCAAGGCAGGCGCTATGTACTTCTCCCTGGTGGAGACAGCCAAAAAGAACGGCCTGGAGCCTTACGCATACTTACGCCACCTGTTTGAAAACTTGCCCCTGGCCAAGACCGAGCAGGATCTGAAGGCCCTTATGCCTCAGTACATAGATCCGGAAGTCCTGCCTTCCCCCACTGCCTGCTGATCCCAACCATCATACCCCTGGCCTGCTGCATATCCAGTGGGCCAGGGAATACTACCAACGATACCCGCCCATGGATAGGTGTACCCGTTTGGACGCTTACAATAAAATTTGATCAGGCACTGTCCATCGCTCTTGGCCTGGACAAATATCCAGCATAAACTTGATTATCAGAAGTTCTCACGCTCCTGAGCAGACGGCCGGATGCGCTGTGTTGTTTGGTAAATTATCCATATAGATGTATTCCCGGCCTTCCGAGTGGGGCAGGGTAACCATTCAGGGGGACCTCGGTGGTGGCTGATGGCACAAGGCCAGGGGACTGTCCCCGCTAAGTGATGATTATGATGCTTCACAAAATTTTGCGTCTGTACTTTTCAGTTGTGCAGTAAAAGTGTCGCGGGGACTGTCCCCCTGGCCGTTCTGAATGGTTACGGGCAGGATCATGGCGTTGGTGTCGTTGGCCGCAAAAAGAGACGACGAGGATCTTTACACATCGCGTCAAGCGCGAAATGTAAACATCATCTTTACATATCGCGTCAAGCGCGGAGTGTAAAGATGTCTCTATATTAGGCACTCCTGGACTCCCGTTTTTCCACCGCATTCTGTGCTCCTGTTTGTTACTGCGTACCTTGGGCTTTCCACACAAGTACCTGCAGGAATAGACAATGGACTAAAATATGACTGTAGCATCCATTGTGATGAGCTGGTCAGTATTCCCAAAAGCATGCTCAGCGATTTTATCGGGACGCTGAGACCTGCGCAGATGAATAAACTTGATCAGGCACTGTCCATCGCTCTTGGCCTGGACAAATTTCCAGCATAAACCTGATTATCAGAAGTCCTTACGCTCCTTAGCATACGGCCTGCTGCGCTGGGTTGTTCTGTAAAATATCCATATAGATAAATCCCGGCCTTCCGAGTGGGGCAGGGTAACCATTCAGGGGGACCTCGGTGGTGGCTGATGGCCGTTATCTGCCCCCTGAATGGTTACGGGCAGGGTCATGGCGTTGGTGTCATTGGCCGCAAAAAGAGACGATGATGATCTTCACACTTTGCGTCAAGCGCGAAATGTAAACATCATCTTTACATATCGCGTCAAGCGCGGAGTGTGAAGATGTCTCTTTATTACCATGGTGGACAAGGCGGCATGGGGCGCTGGATATTTTTATTAAGAACTGGGAAAGATGAAATCTCCAGCCTCAAGGACAAAGGCGTTCGTGGGAGGATGAAGCTTGTCTGCATGGTCAGAAAACTGGGAGGCCAAAACCCAATCTAAGCCTTAAGCGCGATATTTATGGGTATGGCTGCTGTCAGATTCTATAAGGAGCATGTTCATGACGTTGGTGTCATTGGCCGCAAAAAGAGACGACGAGGATCTTTACACATTGCGTCAAGCGCGAAATGTAAACATCATCTTTACACATCGCGTCAAGCGCGGAGTGTGAAGATGTCTCTTTATTAGGCACTCCTGAACTCCCATTTTTTCCACAGCAATCTACGCTCCTGTTTATTCAGCGTACCATGGGCTTTCCACACAAGTACCTGCAGGAATAGACAATGGACTAAAACATGACCGCAGCATCCATTGTGATGAGCTGGTCAGTATTCCCAAACGCATGCTCAGCGATTTTATCGGGACGCTGAGCCCTGCGCAGATTAATAAACTTGATCAGGCACTGTTAATCGCTCTTGGCCTGGACAAATATCCAGCATAAACCTGATTATCAGCAGTCCTTACGCTCCTGAGCATACGGCCGGCTGCGCTGGGTTGTTCGGTAAAATATCCATATAGATACTGGCCGGCCTTCCGAGTGGGGCGTGGTCATGGCGTTGGTGTCATTGGCCGCAAAAAGAGACAACGATGATTTTCACACATCGCGTCAAGCGCGAAATGTAAACATCATCTTTACATATCGCGTCAAGCGCGGAGTGTGAAGATGTCTCTTTATTACTGTGGGTGGACAAGGCGGCATGGGGCGCTGGATATTTTTATTAAGAACTGGGAAAGATGGAATCTCCAGCCTCAAGGACAAAGGCGCTCGTGGGAGGATTGCTTGTCTGCATGGTCAGAAAACTGGGAGGCCAAAACCCAATCTAAGCCTTAAGCGCGATATTTATGGGTATGGCTGCTGTCAGATTCAATAAGGAGCATGTTCATGACGTTGGTGTCGTTGACCGCAAAAAGAGACGACGAGGATCTTTACACATCGCGTCAAGCGCGAAATGTAAACATCATCTTTACATATCGCGTCAAGCGCGGAGTGTGAAGATGTCTCTTTATTAGGCACTCCTGGACTCCCGTTTTTCCACCGCAATCTGGGCTCCTGTTTATTCTGCGTACCATGGGCTTTCCACACAAGTACCTGCATGAATAGACAATGGACTAAAACATGGCTGCAGCATCCATTGTGATGAGCTGGTCAGCATTCCCAAAAGCATGCTCGGCGATTTTATCGGGACGCTGAGCCCTGCGCAGATGAATAAACTTGATCAGGCCCATTGCTCTTGGCCTGGACAAATTTCCAGCATAAACCTGATTATCAGAAGTCCTTACGCTCCTGAGCATACGGCCTGCTGCGCTGGGTTGTTTGGTAAATTATCCATATAGATAATTTCCGGCCTTCCGAGTGGGGCAGGGTCATGGCGTTGGTGTCATTGGCCGCAAAAAGAGACGACGATCATCTTCACACATCGCGTCAAACGCGAAATGTAAACATCATCTTCACATATCGCGTCAAGCGCGGAGTGTGAAGATACGTCTATACCACCAGGGAGGGCAGTACCAGCATGGGGGGAATATAGTCCGCCGGATTATTGTGGAGAACAAAGGGAAAATATAAATTTCCAGCCCCAGGGACAAAAGTACCTGGGTGACGATTGCCCAGCCTGCAAGGTCATAGAATTATAGTGGCCAAAGCATTGTTAAAGCGCAATTAGCAGGTTTTTTGTGTCTTTCCGGCAAGCCTGCGTGAAAAATTTGAGGGCCTGGGGTACTATCGGTGACCAAACCATAAGGAGGACAACCGATGCTACAGCAATCAGCCCCAGCCACCCGGCCAGGCCTTGAAGAAGTCAAGAGACAGTTCGAGCACTGGCGGGAAACCAGACACACACGATCTCCGATTCCCAACCACCTATGGGCCAGTGCAGTCAGCCTTGCTCAGGATTATTCCATCTGCAAAATAGCAAAGGTCTTGCACCTCAATCACAGCCACCTCAAAAAGCGGGTCCTGGCCGTGCAGGCTCAAGAGTCCCTACAGCCAGGTCCTTCCTTTGTTGAATTTGAACTCACGTCATCTTTGCCTTGCACCGAATATCACCTGGAGACCGAAGCTCGAGATGGATCAAAGCTCAAAATGCAGCTTAAAGGTCCAGACCTGCCTAATCCCCTTGAGATCCTCTCGGCTTTCTGGAGCAAAGGGACATGATTCAGCTCACTCCCCAGATGCGCATCCTTGTAGCTGTGGAGCCTGTTGATTTCAGAAAAGGGATCGACGGGCTGACAAAAATCTGCCGGCAGAGGATCAAATCAGATCCCTTTTCAGGCTGTGTCTTTGTCTTTTGCAACAAAAAGAAAACAGCCATCAAGATAATCACCTACGATGGTCAAGGCTTCTGGCTGTGCCAGAAGCGATTATCCCAAGGCACGTTTCAGTGGTGGCCTGATAAAAGCCAGAGCGGCATTTGTCCTCTGGCAGTCCATGAGCTGCAGCTTTTGATCTGGAACGGCAATCCTCAAAATGCGCAGGTTGCACCACAATGGAGAAAAATTCTCACGGAATTTTAACTTAGGGGCTTGCGTTCCTATCCGTTTTCCTCTATATTCCCTCCCATGCAAACGATACTGAGATACAGGGGCAGGGACATCACAGAAGAAGATGTCCGGTTCATCAGACAGCTCATTTTCGAGCATCCTGGAGACAGCCGGTGGGCCTTGTCCAAAAAGCTCTGCACAGCATGGAACTGGGTCCAGCAAAACGGCCAACTCAAGGACATGGTCTGCAGGGGGCTCATGCTGGCCCTGCACAGACAGGGGCACATAATTCTTCCGCCGGCACAAAAAGTAACTGCCACTGGGTACAATCGCAAAGAACCAGTCTCGGTTCAGGTGGATCAAACCCCACTTACATCTTCACTCAAGGACATCACCCCTCTTGAGTTTCGACAGGTGCGCAAGACACCTTTTGAGAGCCTGTTTTCCAGCCTCCTCAAGGAGCATCATTATCTGGGCTACACCCAGCCTGTGGGCGAGCACCTCAAGTACCTGGTCTTTGCAAACAAGCAGCCCATAGCCTGTCTTTCCTGGTCTTCAGCTCCAAGGCATATCGGCGTCCGGGACAATTTCATCGGCTGGACCCAAAAAGACAGGGAAAAGAATCTCTTTCTTATTGCCTACAACAGCAGGTTCCTCATCCTGCCCTGGATCCAGGTCTCCTGCTTGGCCTCCCATATCCTGGCCCAAATGACCAAGATTTTGCAAAGGGACTGGGAGAGCATCTACAAGCATCCGATATATTACCTGGAAACCTTTGTTGATCAAGAGCGCTTCAAAGGAACCTGTTATTTTGCAGCCAACTGGCTCTATCTCGGGCAGACTACAGGCCGGGGCAAAAACGACCACACAGGCAAAGCAAACCGTTCACTCAAGGCTGTCCTGGGCTATCCCCTGACCCGAGACTTTCGGAAGCGATTGCGGGGGCTCAACCGGTGAAAAAGAAAGTCCAATCCATCGATCTGGACCAAGAGCAGATCGACGCCCTTTTACAGCGCGCATCAAAAAACGAGCTGGAAGAGACAGATCTGGATATCATCAAAGCCTTGGTCCAAGCCATCCAGCTTTTGCATCAGGCTGTGGACGATAAAGCTGCCTCCATCAAGCGTCTCCTGCGCACGATCTTTGGCGCTTCTTCAGAGACAAAAAAGAAACTGTTCCAGGAGGATGACCAGCAAAACAAGGACCAGAAGGGTAGTCAAGATCCTTTGCAAAAGCCTCCTGATGAAAAACCACCCAAGGGACACGGCCGAAACGGAAAAGACGACTATACCGGGGCTGCAAAATGCATATACCCTCACCAAACCCTGAAGCCGGGCGATATCTGCCCCTTGTGCGGTCAAGGAAAAGTCTATCCCATAAAACCGAAGTTCCGCATTCGGATTACAGCCACAGCTCCACTTACAGCCAAGATCCATGAGCTTAAGAGCCTTCGCTGTAACTGCTGTCTCGAGGTGTTCACCGCAGATCCTCCAGAAGACATTGGAGAAAAAAAATACGACGAACCTGCCCGGAGCATGATCGCCATCTTGAAGTACGGGAGCGGGTTTCCTTTTCATCGCTTGGAAAAGCTCCAGGAATCTCTGGGCATACCCCTGCCGGCCGCAACACAATGGGATCTGGTCGAACAAACTGGAACACAGCTTCTTCCTGTGTATGATGAACTCATCCGCCAAGCGGCTCAAGGTGAGGTCGTGCATAACGACGACACCAACATGAAAATCCAGCAGCTTATCAAGGAGAACAAGGAAGCCGGGCCGAAAAGAAAAGGCATGTTCACCACCGGGATTGTCTCTGTACTTCAGGGACGCCATATTGCTCTCTTTGCCACCGGCAGACAGCAT
This sequence comes from Desulfonatronospira thiodismutans ASO3-1, assembly GCF_000174435.1. NCBI lineage: Bacteria > Pseudomonadati > Thermodesulfobacteriota > Desulfovibrionia > Desulfovibrionales > Desulfonatronovibrionaceae > Desulfonatronospira > Desulfonatronospira thiodismutans. The sequence goes on along the minus strand of NZ_ACJN02000001.1, from coordinate 1,187,722 downwards.
GCGGGGGAGAATCTGGAGGAGATTCTCAAAAAAAGAGACCACAACCTGCCCCCGCCAATACACATGTGTGATGCCCTGGCCCGAAACATTCCCAAGGGCTTACAGATCATTTTAGCCAATTGCCTGACCCATGGCAGACGCAACTTTGTCGATATCCTGGACAATTTCCCTGATGAGTGCCGGTATGTCATTGAACAGCTGGCTATTGTCTATAAAAATGATGACATGGCCAAAAAGCAGGAGATGTCTGCTCAAGAACGGCTTGTATGGCATCAACAGGAAAGCGCACCGGTTATGAGCGAACTCAAGTCCTGGGCCTGGGCCCAGCTGGAGGAGAAAAAAGTAGAGCCCAATTCAGGATTGGGCAAAGCCCTGGCTTACATGCAAAAACACTGGGATCCTCTGACTCTTTTTTTGAGAGAACCAGGTGCTCCCCTGGACAACAATATCTGCGAACGTGCCCTGAAAAAAGCCATCCAGCACCGGAAGAATTCTTTATTTTACCGCACCCTGCGCGGGGCCAGGATCGGCGATCTGTTCATGAGCTTCATTCATACCTGTCAGCTTAACAAAGTGAACTCCTTTGACTACCTGACCCAGCTTCAGAAAAACATAGAAGAGGCCCTCGCGGCTCCACAAAAATGGATGCCCTGGAACTATCGAGAAAACCTCCCCAACGAATAATCTCCTCCACGCCAAGCCAGCGCAATATCAACAGACCCTCCTCCTGGACCTTGAGTCATGGAGGAGGTGTCTCAACTTGTGCTGTGATAACCGAAAATTGACCAGCCCCTGAACTGGCCCTCCAAGCAAAGCCTACGCCAGCTGCCGTGAAATTTTTTCTGCTTACGCACGTCTGCCGAAAGCACACGGTTTTTTTGGAAGATAAGAATGGAGGCAAGAACTGCAGGGGGTTGCCGGTGGCAAACTCAAAGTGAGATGATTCCTATTCAAGGGTGTGGATTCTTCTGCCGTCAAACTCAAAGAAGTACCCGGCCACTTCAAAATCCGGGCTGGGTGATAGCATTCCGGCTTCATCTGCAAAGGGGTTTTTATCGTAATTCGCATTAGCCCCTATATGACATGGTGAGGGAGCATCACCGTTATGAATGTCCACAGCTGTTTCTGAAAGGCAGATGCGCAGGTCGTGTATGATTGTTGCTTTTCTAGTAGAATCACGGTAACTTGCATACCAGGGAATGGCGATAGCTGTTAGAAGGCCTATAATGGTAATTATTAAGAGAATTTCAATGAGTGTGAAGGCATTTTGGTTGTGATTTGGCGAATACATGGGACTTTCATGCATGTTGCGTTGTTACTTGTACGGTCGATGTCATTGATATTGAGGTAGAAAAATATTCAAATCTCGCTTTTTTTATTCTTCAATATTTTTTTGTATGGTTTTGTTTAGGTCAATTTACCTGTCAATATTTAAGTGCAAGCCCCCACCTACTTATAATGTGGCTGGGAGCTTGCTATAGTATTACTTTTTTAATGTTTTCTTAAAATTGTAAAACCAAGATTTTGCAAGTATATTTTTCTGGGGCTTGTATCTGTTTAGCGCTTTTAAGGAAAGCAGGGGACAGGCACTCCGGGACCCACTTGAGCATCATTTTGTGCTTAAAATATCTCATTTTTTGGGACAAGTGGGTCCCGGAAGAGCCAGTCCCCATGCCACATGCAAAGCGCTAAACAGATACTGGGGCTTGTTAATCATCATTACTATCAATCTGCATAAACACAATCCCGCAGGCTCCTACCATCGAAATCGCATTCCACATCATTTTCAATGTCATCATGTGCACCTGTATCAACAGTCAATGTGCCATCATCGCCGCCAATTTCTTCGAGATTTTCTAAACCACCAGTGTCATCTCTAAATGGATTTTCAACTGTGGTGTCATCGCCATCAATGTAACAATGCTCTTCGAGATCTTCGCCCACAGCGTCCGCCGCAACGCTTTCGCTGAGACACGCTCTCAGGTCAGACGTGATAACTCCTAGCTTTGCTCTGTCTTGATAAGCAGAGAATTGAGGAATAGCAATAGCCGCTAGTATCCCGATGATGGCCACCACGATTAAAAGTTCGATGAGGGTGAAACCCTGTTCCCTGGACCGTTCTGCTGGTTTTGGTAAATTCATTTTGAATACCTCCGTTTTTGATTAAATGATTGGTTTTGAATTTAAGTTCGTAATTCAGATTTTCAGCATTTCAGGTTGCTACCCTGACTATACTGGCGTAACCTGTACGCTTTGTTAGCCTTAATTATCAGATATCTCCTCATTTAGAACAATCTTCAAAAATTGTCACTAATTTTTTGCCCCCTGATAACCATATTTTAATATAGGTTTATGCAAGTAAGGGGCCAACTTTTAGGGTGCTGGTTTATGGGGTTATCCATCCTTGGGAGCATTAAGTTTTCAGTTGATTGCTAATAAAAAATAATGAAACTGAGAGTCGCATGGGTGCTTTTGACTGTCTGCTTGGTGTAATCGGTGTAAATATAATTACAAGAGTGTAATTTTTATTACAAGGCGGCTTCATTGCCGTGTTCCCCTTATGAGCGAGCTGAAAATTGCTCTTATCTGTCGAAATCCCTGATGAATCGTTCCTGCTTCAGGTAAACAAACCTGGGAGTCAGGGGAGGCAGGTTTTCCATGTAGTTGAAGCGCTCGTCGTAAGTCCATGGCCTTGCCGGCGGGTTGTAGCTTGCATCGCCCCAGTCGCCGCTTGCATGCCTGGATTCATTTAGACTTACAAATGAGCCCTGGTAGTAAAATCTGGTTGTGCCCCAGTTTTCATGAAAACGGGGAAAGTTTTCCAGGCCCCCGGAATATGCTGCGTTAAGCTCTTGAGTGCTGTCGGTCCCTGCCAGAAAAGCTGCGTTTACCCGGGTTTCAGCATTTGTGACAGGTCCATCGCCACCTGTTGTGCTGTCACTGTCATTGTCCCATCCTTGCGAAAGGATATTAATCGTGTCGCCAATGATTGCTGCTGGACGCCAGTTTTCGTATTCCAGTCCTTCTTCCGGCAGAACGCTTCCTTCAGCCTGATTAGGATCCCTGGAGGCTGAGTGATCGCTTGGGTCATTCAGGTTGTAATGCCCCTGAATATAAAATGGGATGTCGCTTACCAGGGTCAGTCCCTGTATTTTTGGAGCTTCGCCGGGTGTAAGTCCCATTTCTTCCAGGGTGTCATCACATGCTCCCAAGTGAGCGCCATTTCTTATCCTTACTCCGTATTCTCCCTTGTCCTGTCCTGGATCATAGTCTTTAATTACAGTAAAATAGATGACCAGTCCTCCATCTCCGGAAGTATCTATGTTTAGTTCATTGAAATTATAATGCGGGCTGTCTGATAGCAGGTTTCTTATTGTTATATCCCCAGTACAATCGCCATGTTTTTCAGAACTTTCATGTATTCGGGACAAGAGAAAGGGGAGATCAACCTCCAGCATGGTTATATTTCCTCCTTCCCTGCTGTCGTGGAAACTGTCGGAAGCTTCGACCGGGTAGCGGCTTATCATAAGCTCTTCGCCTTTTATTTCATCAAGAAAATCATCATCATATGCAACCGAAAACAGATCTGGATCATTGCGGGGAGCGTCATCCTGGTCTTCTACTTCTTCGAGATCGCAGTCTACACTGTCAATGCATAAAGGCATGTTTAATGTCTGAGTCATTTGATTTTCAATGGAGTCTTTATTTTTTCTTTCCGGAACTACAATAGCAGGATCATTGACATCCGTCATATCCAGAGCCACAATCAGGTCTGCCTTTTGCCAGTATTCCCCGCCTGGCTCAAAATCATGAGCCTCCGGCACTGTCAGGGCGTCCAGCTCGGTTTCTATAAGCCCGTTCCAGTCGTCCAGCACTTCCTGTTCAATCATTCCCCCTCCAGGGATGGTTTCAAAGTTCCCGGTACCGTCATTAACGTGAACTGTATCTTCGAATTGCGTACTTGTATTATCTTTGCGCTGGATATGGAATCGTCCGCCGCCTTCTGAATGCTGGTCTTCAGGGTTGAATGAAGCAGTGATCTGGCCATCGATATTGAGATTGGCTCCGTCTGCTCCTGTATAAATATCACCGTTGGCGTGTATGGGTCCGAACAGTTCCATGTCTTCTCCGGGAAGGAGTTCCAGGTCCTTGTCATAAAACGCAGCAAACTGAAAAAGAGGCACCAGCCTGCTGCGAAAGACCATTTCCAGAATGGCTTCGGGCCGGTCATCTTTTTTTGGAGCAGCTTCAGAGAGAACAGTATAACGATATTCCACTGCATTAAGGCCGGCAAAAAGCTCTCCCTGGGGAATTCTAATGACATTGTCATTCTGATTGTCTTCATCCTCAACGACATAGGTGATAATATCTCGATCATTATAAGAATATGTTTTGCATTCAAAGTCGCCAGATCCCTGGTTATTATTCTGACAGGGGTTGTTTTCGTCCGGGCTGGTGCCCGAGGGTCTTTGAAAGCCGATAAAAAGCTGCCTGATTTCTTCACCCCTAATGTTGAGACCTGCCTCTGCAGAGTAGAATCCAGTGACGCTTCCAAGGGAAGACTGGACGGACCTGGTTTCAATGTTGGTGGTAAAAAAGTATGCACTGAGCAAAACCATTATGGTCGCCAACAGGGAGATCACAGTCATCATGACAAAGCCCCCCTGGGAGCTTTTATGCCTGTTCATATCGTCCTCACATTTCGGACATGACGTTTCTGGGGAAAAACCTTGAACTTATGGTTCGCTGGACTGTTTCATCCTGTACACTGGATTTGGATTCGAGAGTCACTTTTATAGCTTTCAGGTTGCGCCAGTGAGAGGTGGTAGATATTTCGTCAACGGTGCTGCCATCGATCATTACGGCCTGAACCCTGAAATCAAATATTTCGCCTGCAATATTTTTAACTTCCTCGTCATTTCCATTGATGACAAGCTCAAGTATATTGTTTTCGGTATTTAGTCTGTAACGTCTTTCTTCCAAGACATAAAGCTTTGGCAACTTTTCTGATGCGCCGCTGTTTCCTACATCATTTCCATAACTGTTTTTCCACTTGCCAGCTTTTCTATGCACTTGAATATCAGAACTATCATCATGGTCATATATGAAAAATTCACCAATCTTAATAATTGGATCATAGATATAAATACGCACATCGCCTCCCTGATTATCGCGGTATTCTCTCCAGATTTCCAGTTCATGCGGCACTTCTCCCGGATGTCCCTGACATTCAGGATAATTATTCCAAGGAGGATTGTTGCCAACCTGGCGGACATTTATATTATGTTCAGCGTTGTCGGCATTGAGAGTATCACAAACAGGCAGTGTGTAATCTAACAGGTTACGCCGAAGAATCAGTTCATCCGGATCGCCGTTTTCACCTTTTACAATTTCTATAGGCATAATATTCGGTCCACCCCTTTGCTCCAGCCTTTCCCCGGCGATACGGACGTCGGTTCCCACCATTTCCATAGCGCTTCTAAGGTTCTGGAAAACTGCTGTCCTGGACTGATCAACTTTTACCAGGCGCTGGTTGCTCAAAAGCAAAGGCAGGACAAGAGCTATGACAATACTGGAAATAGCCAGTGCTACCAGTAGCTCTATCAGGGTGAGACCCTTAGTCGAGCTGGGTGTATATGGTGGTGACTTCATAGATCAGCCTGTCTCCGCTGGAAATTTTTGTATGAATTTTTCTGGCTCCGCTTATAGTGGTGCCCTCATCAGGTTTATACTGTGAATGGGTGACTTCCATTGTGAATTCTCTTCCGCCCATGGATTTCGTCTCCGTGTGGCCTGAAGCCTCCCACATGGAAAAATCCAGGCGTCGCATTTTTTCCATTTGTTCCTGGGCCATGGCTGCTGCCGATGACTTCAGTTCGCTTCTGGTGTTCAGCTGGGAATAATGCGAATATGCAGGCAAAATGCCGGCAACAATAATCCCCAGGACAGCTACTGCCATAAGGGCTTCAATTATGGTAAAACCGCTCTGCTTCATTTAATCACCACTGCGCCGCCCAGATAGACTTCCAGGGCTTTGGAGTTGTTTTTAGCATCCACGATTTCTAGTTCAATGTTTTCTGTGCTGAACCCCCTGCTGTTGAAGCACAGCAGGACCTCTTCATTTGTAAAGTCTTTACTATTAAAAACAACTCCTTCCCGAAGTTCGAGATCCAGCTTGGCATCCCTCTGCCAGCCCTCCTCGTCTTTGCAGAATATAGCATGCTCAACAATGAGGTGATTGTCTGTATTGAAAATCACCCGATATGCAGAAGTACTGCTTATGGCCTTTACCCGGGTCTGCTTGAAGAAGCCTGCTGTCTCCTGGGTGGCGTTCTCCAGGTCATTGCCAAAGGGACGCAGGTTCATGCCCATAATGGAAATGATTATTCCAAGTATGGCCAGGATAACAAGCAGTTCAATCAGTGTAAGGCCCTGGCAGGAACTTTTACTTTCAGGAAAATAATTGTAAGATGGCATTAGGCCCTCAAGGGTCTGTCTAAAAAAGGCACGCCCTAAAAATTTGTGAAAGGTTAGGTTCTGCTGATGCAAGATGTGCAAATATAGTGCCATATATTATGTCTTGTAATTGCAAGGTGTTGCCAGCTTGAGAAGTGTTTTTGATTACAATAATGTAATTGGATGTAATCGTGATTACCTATAGATTTTTTAAAGTTCAAATTTAAAATTTTTTTCAACTCTTGGAGATCAGTTATGCAAAACATTGATACTATTCTGGACCAGGCAATGGCTCTGCCTTATGAAACCAGGCTTGATTTAATCAGGATCATCAAGAAAAGGACAATGGAAGAGGAGCGTATCAGGATAGCTGAGGAATGTCGAAATGTTGAACAGGAATATGCCGTGGGCAGTATAAAGAGTGGATCAGTCCAAGATCTGATGTACTACCTGGAAAATGATGATGACTAACGCGGGCTACGCCCGCAACCCAGTTATCTGTTATCTGTTGTTTGTTAAGATAAAGACGTGCATATATCCCAATTGGGACAGTCCCCGCAACAACACTGGCTCGGGAAGCCTGCAAGCTTCCCGTGCCAGAGAAGATTTTTTTGGCACCCCAGTTGAATGCCCTGCGGGCTAGCTCTTTGAGCTATTCAATCACGCCATAGGCGTGACAGGCTGGCAACTTCGTTGCACACCCCGGTGAAACCCGCTACGCGGAGACAAAAGTCTGTTTCACGGGGCGAGCGGGCGGCTTTGCCGCTCACGGTTGGGGAGTAACGTCTGTCATGACCAGCCAAGCAGGCAACCCCTTTCAGGTCTCTTTATTCTTCAAAACCGTGTGTGCAAAGCACCCGTGTGAAGCCTGAAGGCTTCCCGTGCCAGAGAAGATTTTTTTTTGGCACGGGCAACTTCGTTGCACACGGGCGGCTTTGCCGCTCACTGTTGAAGAGTGGTGCCTGTCCTACAGGGCGTCATGCCTGGCAGGCTGTTTGGTCTCTTTATTCTTCAAAACCGTGTGTGCAAAGCACCCGTTTGACCGGATGATTATTGCCAGTGCTTTTTTTTATGCAATGCCTGTCGTAACTCAGGATCCAGTATTTAAAGAATATGGAGTAAGCATAATAGGTTGAGAAAAAAGACTTGTAGTTTCAGATAGTTATATCCTGAATGCATCTGCACAGCTGGAACTAAGAAAAATGCAATAAATTTGAGGTGTTACACCGGAAATTTTGACTTTCCAAGAAAACAGTGTGCTTGCTTTATATTTTCAAACCGTCCAGCCCTCAATTTTGAGTTCTTCAATCCTTTGGAACTCTCGAATATTGTTTGAAAGCAGGGTCAAGTTCCGGGATACTGCTTGACCAGCTATAAGTATATCATATGGCCCGATAAGAAGCCCATTCTTAGCCAACTGAGCTCTTAAGCTGCCAGCCCAGCGAGCATCATTCAAAGTGAAGTTAACAACTTCAAATTGCAGTTTGGCGACACGTTCCAGATTTTCTGACTGCCGCTGACTTTTATAAGCACCATACAATAATTCATGGACCACAATCGAAGATATTCCAAAATCCCGGACATGATGGGAGCGTAGGCGATCCACAAACAACTTGTTACCTTTGAACAAGGCGATAATGGTATTTGTATCCAGCAAATACTTCATTCAAAAAAATCCAGTTCAGCTCTGCTCTGGACAGCAGGTTGTTCAGCTACGGCCTGTTCGAAATCCGTGTCTAACGGTCCAATTACCTCATCAAGCCAGTCCCAGTTCTCGGGTAAAGGTTCAATGATAAGGGTGTTTTTGTAACGTCGGATTTTAACCCGGTCAGCATCAATCTGATATTCTTGAGGCAATTCAATAGCCTGTGAATGTTCGGTCTGGATTACCCTGGTTGTTTCCATAATCAATCACCTCCTTTTATGATGTGACTGCAAAAAGTCACTTTTGCAGTCAGAGATGTCAGATATCAGACGTCAGATGTCAGTAAAAACAAATAGTTATGCAGATTGTTTATTTCTGAATTATTCATTTTATCGGATTTTAGTAACCATTCAGTGGTCCTCGGTGACGATTACTGTCCCCAGGCCGATTGAGGCATCCCCTGAATGGTTACGACTTTTACAGGTGCATCTTTATATATAGTAATTCATTTTGATTTCCGATTCAAGTAGGCTTTTTGATCCATATCCACAGTGGAGGAATAGATGTCTGGTATTCATATTATTACTGCCAGTGCAGGTAGCGGCAAGACCTGATGAAGAGAAAATCATTTTTGTCCTGGCTCCCAGTTTAATGCCCTTCGGGCTTGCTCTGCGAGCAATTCACCCAGTTAAACAGACCTCTGGTCTACGGCATAGCCGTGTTTAACCGGGTAAAACGGGACAGGCGGAAGCCAGGCCAAAAGGTAATCCTGTCAATTGTTAATCCTGTTAATCCTGTCTATTGCTCATGATCGTCTCCATCAGCACATTGACATAACCGCTAAGCACATTTTATATTTTTGTAACATACTATTTGGATTTGAATTATCCACAGAGGGGTTTTGATCACTATCTTTCTCAACTTTTGGAGATAAGTCATGCAAAATATTGATACCATTCTGGACCAGGCAATGGCTCTGCCTTATGAAACCAGGCTTGATTTAATCAGGATCATCCAGAAAAGGACAATGGAAGAGGAGCGTATCAGGATCGCTGAGGAATGTCGAACTGTTGAGCAGGAATATGCCACGGGCAGCATAAAGAGTGGATCAGTCCAAGATCTAATGCACTATCTGGAAAATGATGATGACTAACGCGGGCTACGCCCGCAACCCAGTTATCTGTTATCTGTTATTTGTTAAGATAAAGACGTGCATTTATCCCAATTGGGACAGTCCCCGCAACAACACTGGCACGGGAAGCCTGCAAGCTTCCCGTGCCAGAGAAGATTTTTTTTGGCACGGGCAACTTCGTTGCACATCCCAGTGAAACCAGCTACGCTGAAACTACGTTTGTTTCATCACGCCAGGGGCGTGACAGGCGGGCGGCTTTGCCGCTCACGGTTGAAGAGTGGTGGCTGGCCTGCAGAGTGTCTTGCCTGACGGTGTGCTTGGGTTCTTTATGCTTTAAAGCTGTGTGTGCGGAGCACCTGTGTGAAGCCTGATGGCTTCCCGTGCCGGAGAAGATTATTTTGGCACGGGCAACTTCGTTGCACATCCCAGTGAAACCAGCTACGCTGAAACTACGTTTGTTTCATCACGCCAGGGGCGTGACAGGCGAGCGGCTTTGCCGCTCACTGTTGGGGAGTACGCCTCAAGTCTATTCAGGGTGGCGATTGCTGGCACCCCCTGAATGGTTACGTGTAAATTTGCGTTGATTCGTGGACAGGTTCTTTTATCTTTAATCTTTGAATTGGCTCCGTCACAATGCAGCTGTTATTTGATTGTGATCTTTAAGGCCGGGCAAGGAAATTACTGCCTTTTTACTTTCGCCAGGACTGTACATGGTGCGCCGTCTGCCCCGGTGACGCGCAGGGGGGCGATGATCGCCTGCTTAATCTCTGTGTGGCCGTCAATCTGCTCCAGGTGCATATCCTCTAAGGGCAGTATGGGGTGGTTGTTGTCCAGAAGAAAAGCCCTGTGGGCTTCTCGTCCCAGGTCCCGGTGGGCATAGGAAGACAGGGAGATGCTGTCAAATCCGAACACTCGCAGTGCAGGCAGCCTTTCCCGCAGATAATCCGCCAGGTCGGGGTGGAAGCCCGGGTTGTCCTGCGAGTAAATGTCCTGCCCTCTTAACCCGCCGAATCCTGTTTTGATAAGCAACAGGTCTGTGTCTGCTGGAGCCTGTGATATGTCTAAGTGGTCAGGGGTAATGATCAGCTCTGGTTCAGCCGGGGATATGTCTGCAATGAAGACCTGAAAAAAGATGAAAAATTCAGGGTCGTAATCATCAATATCCTTACCCCTGGTTGAGAAATGCCTGGGGAAATCAATATGAGTGCCTATGTGATTGGACATGGACCAGCTCTTGGTGTCGCAGGAATCTCCATGGTCCATCTGCTTGACTTTTTTCTCGGCAAAGCCGTGTCCACCACCGTAAGCCGGGGCTTGGGGATTCAGAGGGTATGATAAAAATATCCAGTTATTCATAAGGCCTTCTTAAAATAAATGATGTCCAGGTCAGGCATATATTCTTCCCTGCAGGAGCCTGTCTTCCGCTTCTTTTCTTTTCCTTTTGAGGTCGTCGTATTCCTTGACTGTCCTGACCACAAATTCGCTGTATGCCGCACTGCTGAATTTTTTGAGCAGTATACCGTTCTTCAGGACCTGCATCCTGATTATGGGAGAGGAGTCGTTCAGGATCACGAGGTCAACCTCTCTGCCTACTGCTGCGGCAAGTTCGGCTTTGATTTTCAGGATCTGGAAATACTCCGGCGTGCAGCTGAACAACAGGGCCACGTCCACATCGCTTTCACTGGTCAACCTGTTGACTGCGGCGGAGCCGAAGACGAATATTAGAAGGATGTCTTCGCTGCTTGCATCAAAAAATTGCTTGGTGGCTGTAATCAGGTTGTTCATTATTCCTCTCGTATTAACCTGCTTGAAATGGTGAGACCTCATCTTACAGGCAGCCAGATGTTCTCTGTCTGATATGAGCGTGTTTGATTACGGTCTATACCCAGCACCATGCACCAGTAGTTTACCGCTTTTCGACTGAGATTGCGATTGTTTATCAGGGTTTGCCTGAACCTGTCCATGCCATATTTTTTTTGAATGTAGTCAATATAATCAAAACCACCAAAATTGATAGCTCGCTGGATTTCCAGTTCAGGAGTCGGGTCATGGCAATCCCAGAACAGTTCGTCTCTCATGTTATATATCCTCTAAGGCGGGCTTTGCCTGCAACCCAATAAAGAAAAGAACTTTTTTGACAGGATTTACAGGATTAAGAGTCTGATAAGAGTAAACATTTTTGTCCTGGCCCCGGTTGAATGCCCTGCGGGCTAGCTCTTCGAGCTATTCAACAGGACAAGCCGGAAGCCAGGCCAAAAGGTTATCACTCCAGCACTCACTTTTTTCCGGCACTCATGAATGTCGGAAGAAAGTGAGTGCTGGATGGTAAATTCAGTCAGCGGCATCAGGCTGGTGGCTGATTATCCTATCCATCCTGTTAATCCTGAACCCAATAAAGAAAAGAGTTTTTTGACAGGATTTACAGGATTAAGAGTCTGATAAGAGTAAACATTTTTGTCCTGGCCCCGGTTGAATGCCCTGCGGGCTAGCTCTTCGAGCTATTCAACAGGACAAGCCGGAAGCCAGGCCAAAAGGTAATCACTCCAGCACTCACTTTTTTCCGGCACTCATGAATCTCGGAAGAAAGTGAGTGCTGGATGGTAAATTCAGTCAGCGGCATCAGGCCGGTGGCTGATTATCCTATCCATCCTGTTAATCCTGTCTAACCCTCTTCAATTTCTTTTTTTCTGTATTTCCTCTTCACATCAACATTTCTGGGGCCAAAATTGAGCAGTAAACCGACATCAAGCTTTATCCCGTTCAAGTAATTTACAAGCTGTAATTCATGGCCTATGGCGAACTGCTGAACTGATTTCAATTCAACTATGACTTCATCCTCCACCAAGATGTCCGCTGAAAAGTCACCGACAATATGCTCATCATAATGAACTTTCAGGGGCTTTTCTTCTTCAGCTTTCAGCCCCATTCTGGCCAGTTCAATCATCATCGCCCGCCTGTATACGCTCTCGAGGAAACCAAAGCCAAGCTTGTTATGTACATTGTATGCGCAGGCAATGATTTTTCTGGTTAGATCCTCGTGTTTCATGATAAAAGCCAAAGATTTTTTTGACCCCAGTGTATTGGAAGCATATACACGGGGCAGGCAGGATTTACAGGATTAACAGTCTGATAAGAGTAAATATTTTTGTCCTAGCCCCGGTTGAATGCCCCTGGTTAAACAAAAGAAGGTTTCACCGGGTAAACTTTGGGCTAGCTCTTCGAGCTATTCAGTTCTTATTTCAATGCCAGAGGTGCTGATTTCGTGAACCAATGGGATTGTCGAGTTCAAAATTTTCCGGTCTGAATGGGCTTGGTAACCATTCAAGGGGTGCCAGCAATCGCCACCGGGAATAGGCCTGAGGCGTACTCCCCAGCCGTGAGCGGCAGAGCCGCCCGCTCGCCCCGTGAAACACCCAGCACTCACTTTAATAATTTCGGTTTCATCACAAGCAAACAAATGGAAAAGTGAGTGCTGGGTCCGCGTAGCGGGTTTCACCGGGGTGTGCAACGAAGTTGCCCGTGCCAAAAAAATCTTATTAGGCACGGGAAGCCTTCAGGCTTCGCACGGGTGCTCCGCACACACGGTTTTGAAGAATAAATATCCCCAGCAAGGCATTACCCGACTGGCAGACAGGTAAATCGGCATATCTCCGCCCTGGAGGGTTGCTGATCATCGAATCAGGCCCTCTAAAACAGGGAAATCAACCAGGGTGCCTGTCCTCTAAAACTTACCCGAGAAGTAAAAATACTTCAAGCACCTTTCAGGTTCATGTTCAAGTCGGCGCAGGCACTCTCCGTATCAGCAACCATCATCTGTGCCCTTTTGCTTTCAAGGAGCAACTGGTCTTTTACTTGCATGAAAATTAACAAGGCGGTTTAAAATTACACCCAGGATCATATTGCCTTGCCAAAGCTAAACTGGTATCAAAAAATCATGAATTCGGACCAGAAAAAAACCTTACGCCAGGGGTCCGCAGGCCTCAGCCTGATAGAACTGCTGGTGGTCCTGGCCATCATAGCCATCCTCGCCGGCACTGCCTTGGTTTATATTAATACCGACGGCTACCGCCTCAGAGCAGAAGCCAACAACCTCAAATCCACCCTGCAGGAAGCGCGGATGGAGGCGGTGAAGAGGAATACCAGAGCTTATATTAATTTATATGTTGATATGTACACAATTAGTCTGCCTGATCAGTATGACAAGGTGTTAGCAAGCGTAAAGCTTCCCAATGAATTAGAATTAGAGTTTAATCGCAATCCTATATCATTCCAGCCCTTAGGTACATCTGGCAACTATGAAGTTGTGATAAAAAATAATAAACAACACTATAGTTTAAAAGTTCGTACCGCAGGACGTATTTTTATTGAAGGACCAATGTAAGATAATGAAAATAGATAAAAATATATTTAGATGGCATTCAAATGGATTGACTTTAATTGAGCTCTTAATTGTTTTAGTGGTTATGTCTCTAATTATGGGGGGGCTGGTTTCTACTTTTATTTCTCACAGCAGGATATCAGCTGCTGAAGCAGCCCGGATGGAAGTTCAGCAGAACATGAGGGTATCTGTAGATAGGCTGAAACATGTTTTACGCCATGCAGGATTTGGGTGTTATGCTTCATTTGCACAAGGTCTTGTCATGTCTGGCGATGATCCCGAAGGTGATACGATAAATATTTCAACTTTTATTGATGATGATACTAAGAGCAATCAATTTGAAAGTGATTCCGTAATTATAGTTTATGGATTTAAGGTTTTGGGAAAAGTGGCAGAAGTTTTGAATGATGATGAAATAAATCTTAATAAAAAACCAAGTCCATCAATAACCACACAAAATGACTTTAAGCAATATCTATCATTTTTTCCTGGTTTGGCAGGCAATAGTTTTTATGAAGTCTATAACGTCAGCGATAAAGATATAACATTTACCTCTGATCTACCTATTAGCGAAGAAGATCTGCAACATCATGATGTAGAAGTGTATATGGTATCTCCGGCTCGTATTTTTATAAAAGACAACAATCTCCAAGTTCAGATTTTTGCATACCAGAGGACAGCTGTTGACCGAGAACAGCATTGGATTGTAGCTGAAAACATAGAGGACATAAGCTTTCAGTACTATGAAAATGGTACATGGCATGATGATGACAGCACTATAGGTGACATGAACAACATACGCAAAATCAGATTTTCCTTGCAAGGGAGAAGCAAGGAGAAAGTGAACGGGGAATATGTTCGCATGGAAAGCCATGGCGAGGTGACCCTGCGTAATGTGTTTTAGATCTCGTCGGGGTTTGCTGGTGGAAAGCCCTCTATGGGGATTTATCTTTATTCCATGTTCCGGAGCATATATGGAAGAAATAACCTGCCCATATCGTAAAAATCTTGCATCCAGGGAAAGAGATGTCCTGCTGCGTGATCTGAGCACATACCTGGAGCCCAGGCCTGAGCTGGTCTTTGCCTATGTCTACGGTTCTTTTGTTTCCGGCATGCCTTTTCAGGACATTGACCTTGCTTTGTATGTGGATCTGGAACACCTTGGGAACGTTCGCAGTATTGAAGAAGAATATGCTGAAATTCTGAGCAATGTCTTCAGGCAGGTTTTTCACGTGGTTATCGTCAATCATGCTCCTGCTCCCTTTCTTTGTTCAGTATTCAGTGATGGTGTAAGGCTTTTTTGTAAGGATGATGAATTGTTGAGTTCTTGCATTGAACAGTGTTCACTGGATATGCTGGCCAATGAAGGAGTGTCCAGACAATCCCTGGAAGAGATTGTATCATGAGTTCCAGCATCAACGAGGAAAAGCTGAAGGTCCTGGGATATTCCCCAGGTGGATCGGCAAGATGAAACCGGTATCGATAATGGATAAAAAACCTCATGGACGATAAACTGCATTCAGCCACCCAGGTGGTACAGGAATGTTTCTGGGGTGATTATCTTGTTACCCCCCAGGATATACTTGAAAGGCTGGAGAAAAAGGATGCTGCATTCGGGCGTTTTCTGTTCTCAAAAATAATTGAGAACAGCAGGCATCCCTCAAAACACCTGAAGGTGCTTTTTCCCATGGAAGATCTGCTGCCAATGCTGGACAGGTATTTGTCCATGTCGGGCGGTAAAAAAAGGGTGCGTCTCGTGGCAGCCAATATCACCGGCGATCACAGTCTTGTCCCGGAGTTGCAATGGAAGAGATAGATTTCAAGCAGTTATATGAATTGCAGGATCAGGTTCTGGAAGCGGTTTTTTTAGTGGACACGACATTTTACCTTACAGGAGGAACCTGTCTGCACCGTTTTTATTTCTCGGAGCGCTACTCTGTAGATCTGGATTTTTTTACCAATGACACTGCATTATTTCGGGAAGATGTAAGGGATCTGCTAAACAGGCTGGATCAGAAAAGTATCCAGTATGAACCCGTCACTGATTTTCGCGACTTTGTCCGGATCATGGTGGAAAAAAAATTAAGAGTGGATCTGATCTGTGACAGGGTATACCGGTCCGGAAAGAATGTCCGTACAAAAAAAGGCCTGGTCCTGGATAATTTGCTCAACTTATGTGCTAACAAGGTCTGTGCCATTCTTGGACGTGATGAACCGAAGGATGTATTCGACCTGTATACAGTTTACAGGCATGATCCTCAAGACTGGGCCGTGGTCATGGAGGAAGCCGGAAAAAAGTGTGTTCTTGATCGGGAGACCCTGGCTTTTCGACTTGATTCCTTTCCAGTTGAGCTTGTGGAATCTTTGCATGTTCTGGACAAAAACATAATCAATGTTTTTAAGCAGGATTATCCGGTCATGCTCAGGGAGATGTCGGGAGTTTAAAGTATATAAGAGTTAAAGGCTACTGGCTGTCTGAGGAGATAATAAATCTGGCAACATTTATGGCAGGCGAACAATAGATATGCACAACATGCTACCATTACAAAAGGTTCCACAGGAGAGGCAGACCGGCTTTACCCTGGTGGAAGCACTCATTGCCATGCTCATTCTGGTGGTGGGTATTGTGGGCTGGATGGCGGCGCAGGATGCTTCGGTATCCAACCGCGGCCTCAGTAGGACCATGACTGTGGCCACGGAACTGGTCCAGTCCAAGATTGAGGAGTTGGCAGGGAATCCAGAAGCATATTGTAACAGTAGTTTATGCAGTGAAAATGAGGAGATAGCAATAGGTGGTTTAAAATATGAGATTGAATGGGACATGGAAAAAATTAATGAGTGTGGGAGCATCTTGGCAGATGCGAACCCTATGTGGGTGATAAAGGTAAAGGCCAGTTGGGAGTACCGAGGGAAAAAGACTAGAAATGTTAGACGCGTTGTAGGTGGCGAAAAAGAAGAAGGTTGCTAATAGCTTTTACATCAACGCTCATGTTGATTGCTTAAGGTGGGGCTATGTTTACAAATATATACCAAATGGAAGGTTCATTTGGTAACGCCCAGAAAGGAAGCGCCTTGATCATGGCACTTCTGATACTACTTGTCATGAGCATCGTGGTCATGGGCATGGCCACAGACTCAGATCTAGATCTGAAGATTTCTCGTAACCTGCAGTTGAAAAATGAGGCGTTTAATAATGCTGAAACGGGGATTGCTCTTGCTACTGAGGCTTTAAGACATACCGTATCTACTTGCTGGGAAGGTGATGGGGCTGATGAGGTGCCTGAAGACTTTTTTGATTTCTCACCTAAATATAGACTGACTGCCAATTCTAGCTTTGGTGATATATGTGATTTAAGTCAGGGAGATTCTGTGAACTTAAGATTATATTATACTGAAGATAATGATAAGGACGATCTTATATCTGTAGTCGACTTAAGTGTTTTTTATGATAATCCAAATTACAAAAAAGGAGTAAAACTTCTAGCTGTTAATATCAATGAAGAAAATAGAGCTGAAGCTATTATTAAAAGCACGATGATAGCACAAAAGGCTATACATAGTTCATTTAATGTTGGGATTGTTTCAGAAAGTGATATTACAATTAATGGAGCACTGGATGAAGACTTTAAAGGTAGCATGCATGCTAATGGAGAAGTGATTCAGACTGGTGGTGGAGGAGGAGGTAAAATCTTGGGGGATGTAACAATTGTTAAAGAAGAACATGGCATATACAATGAAGATGACGATTCATTTGAGAAAGTTGGAGCAGAAATAATAGGTAAAAAAAATTATGGAGAAGGATTTCGTAAACAAATTCGAAAAATTGAGGAAGATGACTTAATTTTTTGGAGAGAATATGCACAAGATCACGGTCAATACTATTCAGAAGATGTTACTCTTGATAATATTTCAAATGATGAGGAATTTATATTTGTTGATGGCGATTTAGTGATTTCTAGTCAAGCTGATATGCCACGTGATATAACTGTAATAGCGAGTGGTGATATTGATTTTAGAGGTAGTCCTAAGTGGGATGATGCTGAAGATGACTATGATACAGTAACAACTTCTGTCATTGCTGGAGGAGATATTACATTTGCTGGTAGTGGAGAAAAACATGCAATTTTCTGGTCTAATGGTAGCTTTACGCATAATGGAAGTGCAAAAATCAAAGGGTCGATAGTGGCTGCTGATAAGATTCAAAATCCAGATGTTGAACTCCATGGGACCTTTGAGTTTGAACATTCTGAAAACATCGATAATGCTTTTTTACCAAATCAGATTTGCATAGACCAAGTTAGTTGGACTGAATTAAGTTAAATTGTATACGACAATAGGTCTGCAAGTAGGATTCACTTGCAAAAAGTCGAGAAATCAATAATGTACATAAATCTTTGTTCTTACTGAATTTTGATGTCTGGTCACTAACGTCTGTGACTGCAAAAAATAATTTTTGTAGTCACATCAAGATGGATTAATTTGATAAATAATATTTGTAACTTTTTTCTTATTTTATCTGACTTCTTCGTTTGCAAAGCTGATTTTTGCAATCGTGTCTTAGTTTTCTTGGCTGATTATTTTATCCCACCAGTCAGGTTTTTCTCCTTTATAAGCCTCTATTACTTTTTGTTTTAATTGTTTTTTTTGGTCCATCAACTTTTGATGGCTGTTACGAGCTTCTTTTTTAAGGTTGGGACGGTTTTCACGCATTGCAGAATAATATTCTTGTGATTTTACTACAAGCCTACGATATATATCTCTCAACTCCTCCTGATACTGCTCCACCTTCCTTTCAAATTCTTCCGGATCCATATCGGTTTTAGCTTCATCTGCTTCTTCGATAAGATCAACATCAGTCGTTTCCAGATCCTCTCTTTGCTCTCCCCCTACAGCCTTTTCCATAGCCTCATCTGGCGGAAGTCGGTCCGACTCTCTAATGTCACGCACCAGATGAGCAGGATACCCCACCACCCCGTCATACTGGTAGAACATGACCCAGTCGTCCTCTTCCCAGTAATGGCGGGTAATGACACTTTTTCCGCTTTCAAGCTCGATACGGTAGCTGGCCTGGGACAAACCGGCCATGAATAAAATGACCGGAATGAATGTTAACCAGAGATATTTTTTCATAGTGCTGATCTTGTTGTTTTGAAGTTATTTTTAAGCATTTTAGGCATTTTCCGCGTCCCTGCGCGGGAAAAGAGGCTTCTGCGGGGCACCATCAGAAAAATGAAGGGATCGGTTACAACCACCCCCGGCCCCTCCTTGGCTAAGGAGGGGAGAGATAATGAAGGGATCGGTTACAACCACCCCCGGCCCCTCCTTGGCTAAGGCGGGGTGAGATAATGAAGGGATCGGTTATAACCACCCCCGGCCCCTCCTTGGCTAAGGAGGGTAGAGATAATGAAAGGATCGGTTACAACCACCCCCGGCCTTAAGAAGTATGGGAGTAAGGGCGTATGGTAGTCAAAACATCTTTACACCCACACATGGATACCCTCATACCCCATACTTTCTTCCATGGGAGGGGAATTGACACCGTGCACTTATCCAGCGGGTCAGGATGTCAGATAAAGTTACCAACATGTTGGTTTGAAATTTCGGCCAAGCGCCTATGCAAAGTCACATCTTCAGCAGAACTGCAGACACCGATTCCAAAATCCTTCTCCAGCCACCGAGCCTCAGCCCCCACCAGAGGCGGATGTGATTTTTTACCCATTTTGCGTCAAACCTTTTTGGAGTAAAAAACCACATTTAGGGCGGTAATTTTATTCATGGACAGGCCAGTCTCAATGCTCAAGCCTGCTGGTTTTATTGTGGCTTAGCAAAAAAAGGCCCTGGAGTTATTTTTCCAGGATAAGGCGTTTGGGCATACCTTCGCCGGGTACGAGGTCGCAAACTATTTTGCCCCTTAGAAAATCCGATGCCTTGATGGTGGTTTCAACGCCTTTCCTGTACTGCTCAAAGGTTGCGAGTACTCTGGCGCACTTTGGGTCATTTTTCTGCACATAATCCTCTTCAGGGCAAATGCTCAGGGTCTGTCCGTCAAATCCGGCATAAGCCTCAGTGCTGTAACGAAAGACGCCGTCGTCAGCCTCTTTTAGATCAAGTTTTAAAACCATGCCCTTGACCACATCCAGGGCCAGGGGCTCGATTTCTCTCCAGCTGCGTCCGATATAGGCCTGGGCCGGGGACAATACGCACTGCAGCCTTTCTCCGTAGCGGGCATCTTCTCTGCTGGCTTCCAGGTCTTTGAGCCATTTTTTTGCTTCGGCTTCTCTGGCCCTGGCCTCGGCAGCCCTGCGTTCTTCAGCGGCCCTGTCCAGCTTTGCCTGCTCCTGTCTGGCCTCAAGCTGCTCCTGCGGGGTCATGGCTTCCCACTGTTCTTCCGGTATGTCCAGGGGGTATCTGCTGGCGCAACCGGCCAGCAAAGCCACAGTCAGGATCAGGCCGAAAACGTACCTTGTCAGGCAGGCTCCTCTGACTTTTTCCCAAACCGTCCATATCATTTTATAGCCTGACCTCCGATAATAACTTACTTATTTAATTCGCTGTTGGGTTGCAAGATAATCAAAAAAAATTGTTCTTTCAATGCTTTTGAGGAGTGGAGGAGTGGTTGCAGGCTTGTTGCGCTGATAAATTGATATCAGGCTTTTTCCTCGATCCTGCGCGGAAAAAGAGGTCCCTGCGGGGCAACATCCGAATAATGAAGGGAGCTCATACAACCACCCCCGACCCCTCCTTGGCTAAGGAGGGGAGAGATAATGAAGGGAGCTCATACAACCACCCCCGGCCCCTCCTTGGCTAAGGAGGGGAGAGATAATGAAGGGAGCTCATACAACCACCCCCGACCCCTCCTTGGCTAAGGAGGGGAGAGATAATGAAGGGAGCTCATACAACCACCCCCGACCCCTCCTTGGCTAAGGAGGGGAGTTTACACCGTGCTCGTAATCCAGCTGGGCGGGGCGTCAGATAAAGTTACCTGCATGTTTGTTTGAAATTTGTGCTAAGCGCGTATGCTGGTGAGCTGGAGAGCAAGTTATTTGCGGGAATGTCCGGGGTCGGCTGCTTCCTTGAATATTGACCTGGCAATTTGGCATTTGATGCCGGAGAAGAATCAGGTTAAAATAGATCATGTTCAAGGAGATTCGATGTTAAGTAACCATTCAGGGTGCCCCAGATCCTGTGCCAGGAACTACAACTGAGTGCCCTTTAAATGGTTGCGATGTTAATAATGAGGGTGGACTGCAAGGCGTGCTGAATAGTAAAAAACCAGGCAACAATAAAAATGTGTATACAATTATGGACAAGTTACTTTCAAAGATTGAAGAATTAAGCCCTGTCGAGAGCAAAATCCTGCATATCTGCGCACTGGCTGCGCCGGTTTCCAGCTCTGATGCCATTCATTTTCTGCTGCAGCTGTCTCACGCTCTTTTGCCCGGGCATCTGAAAAAAGATCCCTTGGCGCTGCAGCCTTACCTGGTCAAACTGCAAAAAGGCGGTTTTCTGGATGCGGACCTGGAATTAAGTCCAGGCATCCGGGAGGTTGTGTCCAGGCAGGCCGCCAGAGAGCCGGATTTTAAAAAGATATCCAAGGCCATAAAGGATAAATGGCCCAGGTTTCATTCCAGCTTCTACTCACCAAAAGGTGTCCGCTACGACCTGGCTGCAAGGGATCTGCGCCTGGATGTCCTGTCCGGAGATACAGATGCATTCATGGCGGACTTGAGGTATTATTACCAGCACGTATTTTACGATGACACCACGCGGCCAAGCCCTTTGTTTTCCATATGCGCCAACCCTTTTGATCCCCTGTGGATGAAGACCCTGCCGGCAGTCATTCAGGACGCGATGTTAGAAGAACTGCTGTTCCTGTTTTCCGTCAGGGGCATCAATCCCGGCAGCGAGGTGGTGGATTACGCTTCTGAATATGTAACCCAAAAAATAGTTTCCTCCTTTTCAGCCCTGAAACAAAAATTCATTCTGTGCACTGTCAGTTTGATGTCCGCAGACCTGGCCCAGGCCCGGAAACAGATCTCCGGCCTGGGTTTTGAACGTCTGGAGTCCATGGGCAAGGGCTGGATATCTTTTTTAAAGGGGGAGGACGACCGGGCTACGGACCTTTTTGCCAAGGCCTTGAAGGATCTGCGCCAGGGATACAGATCCAAAAAGATTTTCTTTTCGGATAGTTCGGGGCAGGTTTACCTGCTGAGTCTGCTTAGAAAACAAAGCCCCAAAAGCCTGAAGCAACTTCGTACCCTGCTGGGCGACCTGGACAACCAGGTCAACCAGAATAGCCGCGATGTCTTAAAACCCGCCTTATACGGCCTGCAGGCCATTTTGCACTATATAGACATGAAAGAGGAAGCGGCCCTGGAAAAGCTGGGGAACATGCCTTCTCATCCCGACCTGATTACAGGGTTTACCTGCAACCTGGCCAGGTACTGGATTAAAAACAAACTGACCCCCACCCAGCAAAAAGAGGTCCGCTCCATTCTGGATCGGGCTATGGACTGCGGTTTTCACTGGATGAGCATAGAAGCAGGCAGCCTGCTCATGGCCACCCATCCCAAGGTGCTGGAGCAGAAGGAGCGCGATTATATACAGGACATTGTCAGACAGACCGGAATCAGGCCCATGTCGGACCTTGTGCAGCCTGTTGAAAAATGGAAAATGGCCCTGCAGGCCCTGCAAAAAGCAGCAGATGAGCAGGGTGACACGGGCAAAAAGCAGCGTCTGGTATGGCTTGTATCTATAGAACACGGTCAGCTGCAACGCCTTCAGCCCAAACTGCAGAATCAGACTGCCAAAGGGGCCTGGACCAAGGGGCGAAACGTGGCCCTGAAAGTCCTTTTTTATCAGTCAGGGGGCCTGGATTATCTGAGCAGTCATGACCAGAGGCTTATTACCTCGCTGAATAAATATTTTGATGGATACAGATCCAACTGGTTCGAGTTTAAACTGGACCAGGCCCTGCCCATGCTGGTGGGTCATCCCAGGGTGTTTCTGGAAAATGACCTGAATACGCCTGTGGAGTTTGTCCGGGGCGAACCGGAAATCAGCGTGGTCAAATCAGGCCAGGGCTATAAGCTTTCCATGACTCCGGATCTCAGGCAGCATGCCCAGGTGGCTGTACAGGAAACTCCTTACAGGTACCGGGTGGTGCAGGCCTCGGATGCCCACAGGCGTCTGGCCGGTGTCCTGGGGAGCAAAGGGGTCAAGGTGCCCGGCCAGGGTCGGGGCGAACTTTTAAAGACCATATCCGCCATTTCCGGGATGGTCACCATACATTCGGACCTGCCGGAGCAAACCGGGGATATTCCCGAAGTTGCCGGAGATGCTGTGCCCTGTTTCAGGATCTATCCGGCTGGTTCCGGGTTCAAGGCGGATATGGTGGTGCGGCCCTTCGGGGACGCCGGCCCCTTTGTCCGGCCGGGCCAGGGCAGGGCTGCTCTTATGGCCGAAGTCAGGAACAAGAGGATGCTGGCCAGGCGCGATCTGGAGCTGGAGGCTTCTAAGGCTGCCGCAGTGGAAGCCGCTTGTCCCAGCCTGGAGGAATTTGAGGGCCGGGATAATCTGTGGATTATAGAAGATCCGGCCGGATGCCTGGATCTTTTATCTGAGCTTAAAGATCTCCAGGAACAGGACATGGTGCGTGTACTCTGGCCTGAAGGCGAAAAGATGCGTATCGCCCGCAAGGTGAACCTGGACGACCTGGAGCTGGAGCTCACCAGCCGGCAGGAATGGTTTGAGGTGGACGGACAGATATCCGTGGATCAGGAGACTGTTTTAAAATTAAAAGACCTGCTCAAATCTTTTGAAGAGCAGGATGTGCGTTTTGTTTCCCTGGATGATAAAAGCTATGTGGCCCTGACGGGAAAGTTGCGCAGAAGACTTGGCGAAATGGGTCAACTGGCTGAAGTGGGCAAGGACGGCATAAGGCTTCCGGCGCACAGCATCCTGGCCCTGGAAGACCTGGACCGGGAGGCGGGGAGCTTCAAAGGGGACAAGGCCTGGTCCAGTCGCAAACAGGAAATACGCCAGGCCCTTTCAGCCAGTCCTGCGCCGCCCTCCACCCTCAGGGCGGATCTTCGGCCCTACCAGGAGGAAGGCTACCAGTGGCTTTCCAGGATGGCCAGTATGGGCCTGGGGGCCTGCCTGGCCGACGACATGGGCCTGGGCAAGACCTTGCAGGCCCTGGCTGTGATCCTGGAACGGGCTTCTAAGGGTCCCACCTTAGTGGTGGCACCCACCTCGGTCTGCCCCAACTGGCTTTCTGAGTCAGCCCGTTTTGCCCCGACTCTCAAGCCTCTGCTCTACTACGGCAAGGACCGCCAGGGGCAGCTGGCCCAGGCCGGACCCTTTGACCTGATTGTCTGCAGTTATGCCCTGCTCATGCAGGACGCACAGCACCTGAGCCGGGTGGACTGGCAAAGCGTGGTCCTGGACGAGGCCCAGGCCATCAAAAACTGGAGCGCCAAGCGTACCCAGGCGGCCATGAATCTCAGTGCCGGCTTCAGGATGGCCACCACCGGCACTCCCATTGAAAACAACCTGACCGAACTCTGGACCCTGTTCAGGTTTTTGAATCCAGGCCTGCTGGGGGCCAGGAAAAAGTTTAATGAAAAGTTTGTCCTGCCCATCCAGAAACAGGAAAACAGTGAGCGCAAAAAGACCCTCAAGAGGATCATTCAGCCTTTTATCCTCAGGCGGGTGAAGTCGCAGGTGCTGGAAGAACTGCCATCGCGCACCGAGGTGACCCTGAAGGTCAGCCTGAGCCCGGAGGAAACGGCCATGTACGAGGCCATGCGTATGCAGGCCCTGGAAAACCTGGAGCAGGTAAGCGAGCAGGGCGGAGCCAGGAACCTGCGGATTTTGACCGAGCTGACCCGGCTCAGGCAGTTTTGCTGCCATCCCCGGATGGTGGTTCCTGAAAGCCGGGTGCCCGGCTCCAAACTGGACCTGTTGCAGGAGATAATTACAGAGCTTCTGGCCAACAAGCATAAGGCCCTGGTGTTCAGCCAGTTCGTCAAGCACCTGGCCCTGGTACGTGAGCGCCTGGAGGCCATGGGCATCGAGTACCGCTACCTGGACGGCAGCACGCCGGGCCATGTCCGGGAGCAGGAGATCCAGGCCTTCCAGGAGGGCCGGGGGGACCTGTTTCTCATAAGCCTCAAGGCAGGCGGGCTCGGCCTGAACCTCACGGCTGCAGACTACGTCATCCATCTTGATCCCTGGTGGAATCCAGCGGTGGAGGATCAGGCCACGGACCGCAGTCACCGCATAGGACAGGAAAACCCGGTGACCGTGTACCGGCTGGTGGCCGAAAACACCATAGAGGAAAAGATTGTCCGGCTTCACGCTGAAAAACGCGACCTGGCCGACAGCCTGCTGGAGGGAACCGACAGCGGCAGCAGGGTCTCGGCGGAAGAACTGATGCAGCTTCTGCGGGATCCTGCGTGCTGAGGAGTCAGGAGTCAGAAGTCAGAGGTCAGAGGTCAGGGGTCAGGGGTCAGGAGTCAGGAGTCAGGAGTCAGAAGTCAGAAGTCAGGGGGCAGGAGGCAGGAGTCAGAGGTCAGGGGTCAGGAGGCAGAAGTCAGAGGTCAGGTCTGGGGACGTGGTTAAAAGAAGGGACAACTCTTTCAATGGGGTGGCGGGCATGGCCCGCTTAAGCCAAAGGTTAAAGACTTAAATGAGCAGTAACGCAAAAGATAACGTCCAGGGCAGGCCGGATACTTCCACCAGGAGCTGGTTTGCGGTTTCCATTGCCATTACCGTACTTCTGGTGGGTTTTTTGCTCTGGCATCTGGTTTATTCCTATCAGCTCATGGTTTCTTTTAGAGAAAGGGAGTTTGTCATAGAGCGTTCATCCTGGCAGCTCCTTCTGTATGCCGAATCCATGCAGATGTATGCCTTAGTGGCCACCACCAGCGGGGATATCAACTGGGAAAGAAACTACCTGGAAACAAGACCCCAATTAGAGAACGTTCTGCAAAAAATCCAGGAGCTTATGCCCAGCCAGGAGGTGGAGAAAATCGTAGAGGAGATCAATGAGCACCTGACGGTAATCAATGAACTGGAAGAAGAGGTTTTTTCCCTGTTGAAAAGGGGCGAAAAGAGGGAGGCCTACAACCTGCTTTCAGGATGGGAATATACCAAAAATCGTATGGATTTCTCCGACAGGACGCGGGATTTGACTGAACTGATTCAAAAGCGACTGCAGGAAAGGACCGCCTATGATACCACCAGGCTGGCAGTGCTGCTGGTCCTGGGAGGTCTGGGCGTGCTGGTCCTGTCCTGGGTTGTTACTTTGAGAATCTGGCGGATGCAGGTAAGAAAGAAACAGGAAGCAGAGGAGAATATATCCCTTCTTCTGAATAATTCCGGACAGGGTTTCATGCTGGCGGACGAAAACCTGCTTGTTGATCCCAACTACAGCCTGGAGTGTGAAAACATATTCGGACCCAGGGTTGCCGGCAACAGCCTGCCGGATCTTTTATACCCGGAAGGCGGGTATGACAGGGAGCATTTTGCTGGATCTCTGCGGATGCTGATGCAGGAGGAGGATGATTTTATCCAGGATAATATAATTTCTTTGCTGCCTGAACAGCTGTATGTAAATCATAAGTATCTCAAGCTGCAATACAGGCTCATTTCCAGCACCCAGATCATGCTCATAATTACCGACATAACCGAAAAGGTCCTGCTGGAAAAGGAAATTCAGGAGGAGCATAAAAGACTTTCTTTTGTAGTCAGTGCCCTGGAGAACAAAAACGACCTGCTGGAAACTCTTCGCGAATACGAAAACTTTCTTGAAGAATCCAGGAAACAGCAAAAAGGGGATAAGCCCTCAACAGGTCCTGAAATTGACCAGTTATTCCGCAAGGTGCACACTTTCAAAGGTGTGTTCATGCAGTACGAGATGCCCTATACTCCGGAAGCTCTGCACTCGGTGGAACAGGGCCTGGCAGAGGCTGCCAGGGGCCGGGTTGAGGCCTGTTCAACACCTGGTTCAGGGGAACTGCTTCCCGGGCAGTGGTTGCTGCAGGTGTTGAGCAGGGACAAGCAGGTGCTTGTGGATTCACTGGGCAAAGGGTTTCTGGATTCTGCCAGAGAGGTGAGCGTATCCGAGGACAGTCTGGCCGGCATGGAGTCAAAGGCACAGGAACTGCTGGAATCTCATGCTGTTCCGGAGCAGGTGCAGCAGGGCCTGAGCCAACTCCTGTACAGCCTGAAAAAACTTCGCTATAAGAGCCTGCAGCTGTCCCTGGGCAAGTATGCCAGGTTTGTGCAGCAGATGGCTGACAGGTCTGGAAAACTCCTGCACCCCCTGCATATTCAGGGTGATGATATTTATTTCGATCCCCGGGTATTTAATCCATTCATCAAATCCCTGGTGCATGTTTTTAGAAATGCCGTTGCTCACGGTATAGAAGATCCGGAAGAGCGTCTGGAAAAGGGCAAGCCGGAATCCGGACAGATCCAGTGCCGGATTGAAAATACCCCGGAAGGTTTCGTGCTGAGTATTAGTGATGACGGAAGCGGCGTGGACCTGGAAGGGCTCAGGGAAAAGCTGCGGGAAAGTGGTGCATACAGCCTGGAAGAGCTGGGGCTGATGGATGAAAAAGAGCTTTTGATGCAGATTTTTACCCCCGGGGTGTCCACAGCGGCCGAAGCTGATAAATGCCGGGGCCGGGGTGTGGGCATGGATGCAGTGTCTGCAGCGGTAGAGGCGCTTGGCGGCAGTATAGAGGTGAAAAGTGCTGCAGACCTGGGTACGGAAGTGGTTTTTTACCTGCCGGGGCAGGGGTTCTTGAAAATTTGAGGGATTTCGTAAGGGAGGTATTTTTTGCAGGAACAAAGCGTAAATATCAAGGACCTGATGCAGAGCCTGGCACAGGGTACGCAGTCTTTTCTACAGTCCGAGGCCGGGGTGTCAGTCACAGGGATAGACTGCCGGTATGAACCTGTAAACACTCTCAAGCTGTCTTACCTGACATCCCTTATAAGCGTGAACAGTTCCATCAATATGTTTTTTGCATTTTCCTTTGAAAAAGATCTTATTTTCTCTATTCTGCGTCAAATGACCCAGGGTCTGGATTACCCGGAGGAAGAAACGCCCGACTACCTGGAGTCGGCAGCCACTGAGATGCTTAATATCGTAGTGGGCAATACTGCTGAATTTTTCGCCCCGGGGGGTGAACGGGTCACTTTTTCCCCTCCCATTGTAATCCAGGAGGCCAGGAATATGATCAGAACTCAAGGCACCACCTTTTATTCATCTGTCGTCCAGACAAGCAAGGGCAATCTTTATATCCACCTTATAGGTCCCAGGCAGTTGTTTGATGAGCAGTTAAATAATCTGGAGGCAGGTTCATGAGCAAGTTTTCTTTCATGGTAGTGGACGATTCGCTCATTACCCAGCGCAAACTTTCACAGTTGCTGGAAGAACTGGGACACAGTGTGGCAGGTACCTGTGTCAACGGACAACAGGCCTGTGAAAAGTATATTCAATTAAAGCCCGACCTGGTGACCATGGATATAACAATGCCGGTTATGGACGGTATTGAGGCCACCAAAAAGATAATAGAGTCGGATCCGGAGGCGGTTGTCGTCATGGTCACCTCCCACGGCCAGAAGCAGACGGTGATAGACGCCATCGGCGCGGGGGCCAAGGGTTATATCCTCAAGCCCTTTTACAGGGACAATGTGGCCCAGACCCTGAACAAGGTCATAAACAAGTACCTGAACAAAGAATGACCCGCCAGAACAACAACAGCATCATATTCAATTCCCTTTTCCAGGCCCTGCCTTTCGGGGTGTATATAGTGGATGTTCAGAGCCATCAGCTGTTATTCGCCAACCGGCATCTGTCTGAAATGGTAGGCGGAAACGTCCGGGAGGGAGGCATCTGTTACCGGGAGATATTCAATTTCGAGAGCCCCTGTATGCATTGCAGGATAAAGGAGCTACGTTCAGACGGAGAGGAGCAGTCAGGGGATCACCTGACTTTCGAGTTTTTTAACGAATACAACGACAGGTGGTACCAGTTCCATGAGCTCATGGTGCCCTGGACAGACGGTCGTCTGGTAAAATGCACCTTTGCAGTGGATATAAGCGAACTCAAGGCGGCCCAGAATTCTCTGGCCGAGGCCCATGCCAGGCTGGCCATAAAAAACGAGGAACTGGAAACGCTCTATGCCCGGGATGTACTTACAGGTGCGTACAACAGGGTCAAACTTGACGAAATTATGGACAAGGAGCTTGGCAGGTACGAGAGATACGGCAGGCTGTTTTCTATCATACTTATGGATATCGACGATTTTAAAGACATAAACGATACCCTGGGACATCTGGCCGGGGACAGGGTGCTTTACGAAATGTCCAACCTGTTGACTGCCAATACCAGGGCTACCGACCTGTTGTGCAGATGGGGCGGAGAAGAGTTTCTGCTGGTCTGCCCGGAAACCGATTCTTCCGGTGTCAGGCCACTGGCTGAAAACCTCAGGCAAATGGTGGCCGGGCACGAGTTCGAGTGCGGGAGCAGGATCACCATCAGCCTGGGCGCAGCTACGGTCAGGCCTGAGGATACCCAGGACAGCATGATAGCCAGGGCGGACAAGGCCATGTATCTATCCAAAAGCCAGGGCAAAAACGTCTGCAACTTTATGTGAATCAGCCTACTGCTTTTCCATCTGCAAAGCGCGGTTCGTGCAGGGGCAGAATTATATCCGCGCTGTCCCGGACCCGGAGCATGATGTCGTAGGCCTGATAAGAATTGATCAGGGTGCCGGGAGGAATGACTTCCATCTCCATGGCCCTGATCTCTTTCGGGGGATCAAAGTTTTCTTCAATAACGCAAAATCCGGTGATTGCGGCTCTGCCCTGGCTGGTCTGAACAAAAACGCTCATGCCTCCCGGGGTGTGGGCCGGGGTATGCATGACGTATATTCCCGGAAAGAGCTCCATGTCCTTTTCCACGGTTCTTATCTGTCCGTTTTCCTCTGCGTCCAGGATGTAGTCATCCAGGTACCTGTAGTCCAGCGGGTGCGGGTTGTGGGCGCTTTCAATTTCCTCTGGACGAACGAATATCTCGGCATTGACACATTCGGCATCGTTTTCGCAGTGATCGTTGTGCAGGTGGGTGTGGATCACCGCATCAATGTCATTTGGTTGGAGACCTACTCTGGCCAGTCCTTCCTCAAAGGTGTATATGGTTCCACCCAGGTCCTGCCGGCGGTCTTCAGATATGATGGGGCTCATCTCCCCGGTGTCGACCAGAATGTTACGATCCCCGCCTTCCAGATACCAGGCATAGATGGGTATAATATAAGGAGTTCCAGCGCCGTGCTGGTAGGTCATCATGGACTTGTCGAAACGCTTGGTGCCCATAACCAGGGGATGTATCCTGTATGTGGCCATGGTTTTGTCCTCCTTGAAAAGCCGGGGCTCTGTGCCCAGGGTTTCTGATGCAAACTGATACCGGTTTTCAGGCAGCCTTGAAATTCAGACTGAAAATATGCTCAGAAATGGCTTGTGTCAATGCTGGTGTAGAGTTGACAGGCAGCTGCAGCTTTTTATGGTTACTCCTGTAAAGATGTGACTGAAAAAAGTCATTTTTGCAGTCACAGGCGTCAGACATCAGACGTCAGGGGTCTGTAAAACCAAAGAGTTAGATGATCCATATTTATGGTTGCCAGTTATTTTCTGATTTTTTGCAGGTGCATCTGTAAATATTATAAAGGAGGTCGATCATGAAATTTGCGGTACGCATATATGGTGAAGTTGAAGGTTTTACACCGGAAAAGCTCGAAGAGCTGCAGAAAACCGATCTGTATCCTTTCGAGGTGAGAGACGGCCGGGTCGAGGTGGAGCATGAAGGAGAGCCCATGGATATTGAGCCAGCGGTGGAGGCCATTGCCACAGCCCTGGGGGAAAAAGGATCTGGTTATGTGGATTACATAGACAACGACGAGTGGGTGGTGTGGCGCTACCAGCTAAGCCCGGGCCACTGGCAGTGCACAGAGGTGAACCCCGACCACGCCCTGGAAGGTTACGGGCACTTGAAATAGGGGGTTTTCGTAAACAAACCGGCATATAGCGGCTGGGATTGTTTTGTGATCCTGGGAGGAAAAGAGGTTTCTTTGGGATAAATTCAGAAAAAGGAAGGGATCTCATACAACCACCCCCGGCCCCTCCTTGGCTAAGGAGGGGAGCTACACCGTGCCCTGGATTTACTGCTGGGAAAAGTGCATTGATTTATTTTTCATCCGGAAACAGTTCTTTTTTCTTTTGGCTGAGCCTGCCACGTGCTTCGAGTGGTCAATCTGTACAAGGAAGGGATCTCATACAACCACCCCCGGCCCCTCCTTGGCTAAGGAGGGGAGCTACACCGTGCCCTGGATTTACTGCTGGGAAAAGTGCATTGATTTATTTTTCATCCGGAAACAGTTCTTTTTTCTTTTGGCTGAGCCTGCCACGTGCTTCGAGTGGTCAATCTGTACAAGGAAGGGATCTCATACAACCACCCCCGGCCCCTCCTTGGCTAAGGAGGGGAGCTACACCGTGCCCTGGATTTACTGCTGGGAAAAGTGCATTGATTTATTTTTCATCCGGAAACAGTTCTTTTTTCTTTTGGCTGAGCCTGCCACGTGCTTCGAGTGGTCAATCTGTACAAGGAAGGGATCTCATACAACCACCCCCGGCCCCTCCTTGGCTAAGGAGGGGAGCTACACCGTGCCATGGATTTACTTCTGTGGATAAGTGTAGTAATTTAGTTTTCATCCGGAAACGGTTTTTTTCCTTTTGGCTGAGCCTGCCACGTGCTTCGCGTGGTCAATGTGCACAATAAGAAGACAAGAGCCCAATCCCCCAATCCTTCAATCCCTTAATCCCTTAATCCCTCAATTTCCTTCAATCCCTTAATCCCTGAATCCACAATCTCAATAAGGCAGATATCTGTCAAACTCCATTGCGGTAACGCTGGTACGGTGATCTTCCCATTCCGCGGTCTTGATGTTCATGAGGTTCTGATACTGCTGTTCTCCCAGGAGGTCCTTGAGGAAAGGGCTGTCTTCGGCCTCAACCAGGGCTTCGAACATGGTCTTGGGCAAGAGCCGGGTATCCCAGAGCTTTTTCTTCATGGACTGAAAATACGCCTTGCCCCGGTCGGGGCTGTTGCAGTCAAGCTCTTCCCTGATGCCCTGCAGGCCCATTTTGATAAAGGCAGCCATCTGCAGGTAGATATTTCCGGCCGGGTCCGGGCTTCTAAGCTCCAGCCTTGTGGCCTGGGCATTGGTGGCATAGGGGATGCGCACCATGGAAGTACGGTTGCGCGGTCCCCAGCCTACGACCACCGGGGCTTCACGTTCAATAACGTATGCCTTGTAGGAGTTGAAGGTGGAAGCCATTAGGATGGAGGTCTGTCTGGCGTACTTGAGTATGCCGGCAATGAACTGCCTGGCCACATGGCTGAGGTTGTGCTCGTCCCCCTGCTGGTAGAATATATTCTGCCCGTCAAGGTCCTGCATGGACAGGTGAATATGCAGGGCGTTGCGGTTTTTGTTGTTGAAGGGCTTGGGCATGAAACTGGCATGCAGGTCGTGTTCAGAAGCTATCATGTGAGCTACGTAGTTGAAAACCAGGGTTCTGTCCGCGGCATTCAGGGGGTCGGCGCATTCAAAATTTATCTCGTGCTGGGAGGGGCTTACTTCGTGATGGGCCTTTTCAAAAGGCACCCCGCAACTGGTCAGGACATCTATGATGCGGTTGCGGACTCTTTCCCCCTGGTCCCTGGGGTCGGCCTCGCAGTAGCCGGCGTTGTCAGTATTGAGATCCCTTGAATATTGATCCTGGTGAAACAGAAAAAACTCATACTCCGGGCTGGCCTGGAACCTGAAACCCATTTCCTCGGCCTCTTCCACGACTTTTTCCAGGACATACCTGGGGTCGGTGCTGGCCCTTTCTCCATGCTCGTTGTGTATGGTGCCCACGAAAAGAGAGGTCTTTTTCTCCTTGAAGGGCAGTACTTTCAGGCTGTCCAGAACAGGCATGAGCAGGCGGTCGCTGTGTTCCACGGTAGCAATACCGGCTACGGAACTGCCGTCAAAGCCTATGCCTTCAACTGAAATCTGCCTGATGTTTCTGGGATTGACCGGAAGGCGTCTGATACGCCCATTAAGGTCCGTGAAAATGATTTCTGTTGAGTCGGTGGGTTCCATCATGTCTTCAATATCTGTGTTTGACATCTTGAACTCCTTTCAGCGCAGGCTGGAGAGTAAGACTTGATACACAAGCCGTTTGTTGTATGAATACAAGGTTGATTTACATCTGTATGCAATGATTGGACCTGAAGCCGGTTGGTGCCAGGGCATGAAATATGCGAGGCAATGGGAATCTGCAAGGGGTTGCCTGGGGAATGGGATCTGGAAAAGTTAGTGTCTGTCTGGCTGAGCGTCATGTTTTTAAATTAAGGTTTCTGCCGGGAGGTTACAGGTGGTCCCGGCAGAAACAAGATTGACTGTTTTATTGATGTGCCTGCAAAAAGTTGTTTTTGCAGGCACATCTTCATTCCGGAATAACAGGCAGGGAAGTGTTCTGGTCGAGGTAGTTTCTCAGAACGTATTCCTCGTCTGTCTTTTCCTTGAGGTAATAATCGGGCATCAGGGGCACCTTGCCGATATTGGTGGCGATTACGTACATGGGCTGACACAGCCCGGTAGTGTGCCCCCGGATGGCATCCCGGATAAGTTCGGCCCCTTTTTCCACAGGGGTCCGGAAATGATCTATCCCCGGTGCCGGCTCGCAGTAAAAGACGTAATAGGGGCGGATGCGTACTGTAAGCAGCTTCTGGTGCAGTTCTCTGAAGGACTGAGGGTCGTCGTTTATGCCTTTCAACAGTACGGCCTGGTTGCCCACATTTACTCCGCAGCGCATGAGGTCGTATACCCCTCTGGCGGTTTCCTCGGTGATTTCCCTGGCATGGTTGCACTGGGTGTTGATCCATACCGGTACCCGGTGAAAATCTCCCAGAATTTCGCAAAGTTCTTTGTTTATCCTGCTGGGCAGAACTATGGGGGTTCGCGTCCCGAAGCGGATCATCTGCACATGGGGGATGCGTCTTAGTTCTGTAATTATGCGGCCCAGCTTTTCATCGGAAAGTATGAAGGGATCCCCGCCGGTTATGAGTACGTCGCGCACTTCGGGATGTTCCCTGATCCAGCCCAGTCCTTCATCAACATCGAAGCGCAGGCTCAGGCCCTGGTCCACCACCAGTTCTTTGCGGAAGCAGTGCCGGCAATAGTTGGCACAGACATCGGTTACGGTAAAGGCGATACGGTCCTGGTACTGCCTGGCTATGCAGTCCGGGCGCTTTTCACCTACAGCCCGGTTTTCCTTGTGTATCAGGTAGTCCTGGATGCCGTATTTGTTTTCCTTTTCCTTCAGGGAAGGCACAACCTGCCTGCGGATGGGACAGGCCGGGTCCTGGGGGTCCATAAGAGATGCAAAGTAGGGTGTCGTGCCCCACCTGGTGCGCATGGTGGTAATGGCCGCGTCCTCGTCCGGGGTTATATCCACATAGTCAGCCAGTTTTTCCCTGGTATTGACCATCTGCTGCAGTTCTTTAATCCACTCCTGCATTCTAAATACCTCACTCATTAAAAAATTATCCAAAAAACACTTCCGCCCCTGGGGTAAAAATATTAAGCCCTATTGGGGAGGCTGTTTTCTTTCTGTGCAGTGGGTATTTTTTTGCATGGGTGATTCTGTCCGTAAAGATTGTTTATATCAGCTGTTAAAAATAGTATGAGCAAGGGCCAGGGTCAAGCAAATTCTGAGAGAGACCTGCAAAAAGTCGAAACAGATTAACTGGACAGTATTTTTACAGGAGCGCCACGCCCCATGCGCCATGCCCCACGCCCTATGCCCCATGCCCCATGCCCTATGTTTACCCCGTGAAACAGCCCGGAGGGCTTCCTGTCGCAGACAGGAGTTTCACTGGGGCCCCATGCCCCATGCCCCACGCCCCATGCGCTATGCCTTCTAAACAGCAATATCCCTGTTTTTTATCAGGTCATCAAGAAATTCTATCATGGCCTCGCGCTGACCGGGATCGGCATACATGATGCAATCGCACCTGAGTCTTTGCTCGCTGCGCACCAGAAGTTCCAGCCTCAGCCAGTCCTGCCCCACCTCTAAGGCAAGGTAATATGGCCCGCACTGGCTGTTGTGCTCCTGCTGGGCTTTTCCCTGCAGGCTTTCGGGCAGGGGAATCCAGAATATCCCGTCCATGGGGGATTTATACCCGGTCTCCTTGAGATGGGCAGTAAAGGTGTCCATATCCTGGGGTCTTATGTCCTGTATCATATAAGAGCGCATGCTATTTCCTTTTTTTCTCGGCATGGGGGTTGTCCGGGATCTGTTCCTCATCAAGGTTGAAGATTTTGCGGGCCAGATCGATGTATTTTTCCGAGGAGCCCTCCTCCCTGGCGCGCCGTTTGAGAAAGACTATGGGTTCATGATAGAGTTTGCCCACCAGGGATTCAGCCAGGTGTTCCATGGTCTGGACTGTTCTTTCGTCCGTGTCCGGCGGAAGATTGCGCAGGGATTTTCTGACTTCCTTGCGGGCTATGCTTTCTCCCTTGTTCAACAGATCAACTATTGTCGGGCTCAAGTCCAGGGAATTGAGCCACTTTTCAAATTTGTCCACTTCCTGCTCGACAATTTCTCCGGCCTTTTGGGCCTCTTCCTTGCGACCGGCCAGGTTCTCCTCTACCACTTCCTGCAGGTCGTCGATATCGTATATATAGACATTGTCCAGCTGGTTCACGTCCGGATCGATATCCCTGGGCACGGCGATGTCGATGAAAAACATTGGCCTGTTTTTTCTTTTTTTCAGCACCTCCCGGATATC
Source organism: Desulfonatronospira thiodismutans ASO3-1 (assembly GCF_000174435.1). Taxonomy (NCBI): domain Bacteria; kingdom Pseudomonadati; phylum Thermodesulfobacteriota; class Desulfovibrionia; order Desulfovibrionales; family Desulfonatronovibrionaceae; genus Desulfonatronospira; species Desulfonatronospira thiodismutans. The sequence goes on along the minus strand of NZ_ACJN02000001.1, from coordinate 1,152,198 downwards.
CCTGGCCCTGATGATGGCTGAAGTGGAGCCCGTGGAACTGATTATAATATCTATATGGTGCAGATAATCAAAAATATCCTCCAGGCACATGGCCTGTCCACCGAATCTCCGGGCAAGCTCCTGAGCCCTTTCCAGGGTGCGGTTGGCCACCATGATCTCCTTGAGCCCCTGGTTCAGCAGGTGCAGGGCGGCCAGTTCAGCCATTTCTCCGGCGCCGATGAGCATGGCCTTGTGCGTATCCAGTTCGCCGAAGATTTTTTTGGCCAGTTCTACGGCTGCGTAGCTTATGGAGACTGCACTGGAAGAGACTGCGGTCTCCGAGCGGGTCCTTTTGGCCGAGGAAAAGGACTTGTGCATCATGCGGTTGATGATCACCCCGGTGCTTCGCTCCTCCACAGCTTTGCGGTAGGCGTCCTTGAGCTGTCCCAGGATCTGGGGCTCGCCCAGGACCATGGAATCCAGGCTGGCTGCCACTGTAAACAGGTGGCGTACGGCCTCACGGTCGGTATAGTGATAAATGTGCCGGCTGAGCAGGTCTTTTTCCGCACCGCAGAATCCGGCCCAGGATTCAAGCACTTTACCTTTGACCTGTTCCTGATCCTGGTTCCCCACACACAGGATTTCCACCCGGTTGCAGGTGGAGAGAACCAGGGCTTCGTATACAGGGCCGTCCTTGGAAATCAGTTCCAGGGATACAGGATTGAATCCGGTAAGGGCGAACTTCTCCCGGATTTCAACTTCAGCTGTTTTGTGGCTGAGGCCGAAAAGGTGAATTTTTTGTTCCATCAGGGTCTTAGGCTGTGATGTGTTTCAGTGAAAAAGTTGATGCCCACGAATGATATCAGGGATAAAATAAAAATCAGGATGGCCAGCTTGGCCGGCTTTCTGCCTTTCCAGCCCCCGGTGGCCCGCTTGTGGAAGAGCCAGGCGAAAATCAGCCACACTCCTATGGTGAAGATTTCCTTGGGGTCCCAGGTGAATATGGTTCGCCAGGTAAATGCGGCCCAGATAAACCCTGAAAAAGTGCCTATTGTAAAAAGTGGAAAGCCCGCAAGAACCGCCCAGTGGTTGACCCGGTCAAAGGTGGTCAGGGAGGGCAGTTCTTTAGTTACGTTGCCCATTCTGGACTTGGTCTTGATTTTGCTGTCCAGGTGCAGGTAGGCCAGCCCGGCCCCGAAAGCCATGGCCAGAAGGGCTATGCTTATAAAGAGCGACCCAATGTGCAGCCCGAACCACAGGCCCTGCAAAATCCCGGGGATGGGCAGGGTAGCCGGGGAGATGGCCAGGGACCAGGAAAAGGTCACCAGGGCCAGGGGAGCGGCTATCAAGGACAGAAAATTGAGCTTCAGCCTCCACCAGAGCAGAAAGAAGATGAGCAGTAAAGTCCAGGCCATAAGGCTTACGTAAAACTGGGACTGGGTAAGCACTTCCCCCAGGCCCAGGGCATATTTTAGTCCCAGGTCGGCAGTGTGCAGTACAAACCCGCACATGGTCATCCATATAGATACGTTTTGAACTTTCTTGCGGGTATAGATAAGCCCCAGGACAAATGTGATGGCCCCGGACAGGTATAAAAGGGCAATTGTAAGATCCAGTATTCTAAAAGAGAGCATGGATCATCTCCTGGATATGGTTGTGGGCACCGGAGGGCAGAAGACTCTGCAGGAGCCTGTGCAATCCCTGCCGGTCGCCTTTTTTGAGTAGTTCAGCTGCATTAGAATCCAGTATTGCATGGAAGATCCTCTGGTTTTTCTCCTGGGGAAGTCCCATGGGCAAAACATGTTTTCTAACCCGGGACATGAGAGTGGTCAAGGAAGCGTATTCCGGTCCATACCTTGAGGCCAGTTCCTTTTTGATCCTGGCGCTCAGGGCCGGGCTGGCCCCGCAGGTGGAAACAGCCAGAATCAGGTCCCCGCGCTCCAGCACCGCCGGCAGGACAAGGTCCCCCTGATCCGGGTCCGTGGCAGTGTTGCACCAGATATTTTTCCGGCGGCAGGCCCGGGTCACCTGCTGGTTTATTTCATGGTCCGAGGTGCAGGCGAATACCAGGTGGCAGCCGTCAACATCACCGGGCTTGAAGGGCCTGTTTACAAGCTGTATTGATTCGTCTTCCAGGAGGGGGTGGTTTTTTGCCCCGGGATCTATGACAATAATTGTGCCGGCACAGCTTTTTATCAGGGTGGATATCTTTCTTCGGCCCACGGGACCGGCCCCTACCACCAGGCAGGTTTTGGACTCAAGGTCCAGAAATACCGGAAAATATCGCATGACCTGACTGATAAGGCAATAAGCCCGGGATGTAAATAAGCTATGGGGATTGGGGGATTGGGAATTTAGGAATTGGGGGATTTAGGGATTGAAGAATTGGGGAATTGGGGAATTGGGAATTCAGGTGGGGGATTGGGGGATTGTTGCTATTTTTTCGTTGTCTTATCAGTTGGTTGAATATATAATCATTGGCTTAAGGCAGTGCATGATTGAAGCTTTTTCTGTAACTATTCACCAGGGTCCGTGGACTTTGCAAACAGGACGTAAAAACTCACTCCAAGGAAGCGTAAATCAAAACCTATACACGGGTTTGATAGCCAGGATATTTCCTATAAGATGCTTTGAATCAAATTCGGTGTGTTACGGTTTTGATCAACGCTTCCTACGTCGTTCAGACAGTTTACGCCCGGTTTGCAAAGCCCCCGGACCCTGGATATCAGCGGTGCGCATAGATTGACCAATTTTATCAGATGGTGAATAGTTACCTTTTTCTGAGAACCTCTGGCAGGCTGTGTGGTTGCATAGCGAGGAATCAGCCAGGGAATGAGAGTCCAGGTTCGAAAAATTGATAAAAAAGGCCGGAAGATGGTCAGGGTATTTATGAAAAATTGTGTATTTTCGTGCATCATCAGGATGCTTTGCAGGACAGGGTCAGGGGAATCAAAAGTTTTAGGGGCGTTATCAGCAGCAGGCATGCTCCTTGTGTTTTTGCTTTTTGCAGGGACTGCCTGGGCAGGGTCCGGGGCTGTGGACCTGCCGCGTTTTCCTTCCATAAGCCCGGACGGTTCCAGGATAGCTTTCAGTTCAGGCGGGGATCTCTGGCTGGCCGGTATCCAGGGTGGAGAAGCCAGACGTCTCACCCGCCACAGGCATGACGATCTGCATTCCAACTGGAGTCCGGACGGGGAGTCTCTGGTGTTTACTTCCATGCGCGACGGATACATGAATCTGTGGCGTATCCGGGAGGATGGTACTCAGGTAAGGCAGTTGACCCACAGCGACCGGTTCATGCGCAATCCGGACTGGTCCATGGATGAAGAGGGTCGGGAGGTGATTACCCTTTCCGGTCTGCTGGAGGCGGACGTGTACCGGGAGCACCGTCCCTACAGACTGCCCCCCGAAGGCGGGCAGCACGAGAGGCTGCACCAGGCCTTCGGCTCCGAACCCAGGCTTTCACCATGCGGCAGTAAAACCGTATTCACCAGGGGAGGATTTTATCACGACTGGAACAAGCGTCACTACCTGGGGCCCGATGCCATGAATATATGGGTGCATCACCGGGAGGAAGACAGGTTTGAGGCCATAACCACCCGGGATGGAGACGACGGAATGGCCCGCTGGGCAGATGAAGACACCTTGATATTCATGTCCGACCGGGACCTGGGTACGGTAAACCTGTTCAGGCTGGACCTGGGTGATGAAGAACCGGAACCTGTCAGGCTTACGGATTTCCAGGAGAGGGATGTTAAGCACTTTGATGTTTCCGCCGACGGCAGCACCGTGGTCCTGCAGGGCTGGGACCGCCTCTACTCCCTGGACCTGGAAGATGCCGAGGCTGAGTCCGAGCCCATAAATCTGCGAGCTGGAGATGACGGCCCGGACAGGTATGAGTTGCGAAGTGTTGACAGGGAGGTGACTGAAGCGGCCCTGAGCCCGGACAATCAGGTCCTGGCCCAGGTGGCTTATGGCCGGGTTTTTGTGCGCCACGTGGATGAGTACAGTCCCACCAGGCCGGTAACACCCGGTACCCATGCCCGTCACCGTCACCCGGCCTGGTCTCCGGACGGTTTGCGGCTATATTTCACCAGCGATGCCCATGGCACGGATTCCATATACAAGGCCAGAGTAGCCCTGACCAGGGAGGAAATCAGGCTGGGGGTACACGACATAACTGTTGACGGCCAGCCTGAAAAAAGCCCGCAAAAGACCCCGCCTGAAGAGTCTGAAGTTAAGCCTGACAGGGAAGAGCAACGCCTGCAGGGGCAGCCTGAGAAGGACTTGCGGGAGGTGGAGGATGAAGCAGATGATCCCTTTGCACCTCTGGATCCCGTGGACCCGGGTGCCCCCCGCGGACCGGACCCTGCACCGGAACCTGGAACGGACCCGGCCCATGATCCCGACCCTGAGCCGCAAGAGGAGCCTGAAGAGGACCTTGGCCTGGAACAGGCTGAAGGTCTGCCCGGAAAAATGGACCCTGCACGGTGGCAGGATGCTGTTCATTTCGAGGTTGTCCCGGTTGTGGACAGCGGCCTAAACGACCGTCGGCCCTCTCCGTCCCCGGATGGCAAACGCCTGGCTTTTCTTCGCGGTCCTGGAGACCTGATGGTGAAAGACCTGACTTCAGGAAAGAAGCAGACGCTGGTGGAGGGCTGGGACTTCAGTATGCACTGGCGCTGGTCTCATGACGGACAATATATCGCCTATTCCCAGAACGATCTCAATTTCAGTTCCAATATCTTCATAGTCCCTGCAGACGGTTCTGAAGAACCTGTCAATATAACCAGGCATCCGCGAAACGATCTCAATCCCCGCTGGTCGGCCGACGGACGGATACTGAGCTTTATTTCCAACCGATCGGGTGACAACTATGATGTATACAGGGTCTACCTGGATCCGGACATGGAAAATATGACCACCAGGGAACTGCATAATTATTACCGTGAGGCCGGCAAAGAAGCGGAAAAAATTCGTCCCCTGCCGGTGCGGCTTCCAGGCAGCCCTCCCGTTCCGACTCCCTTGAGTCTCGAACCATGGGAGATGGACCTGGAAAACGCCTGGCGCAGGATAGAGCCAGTGACAAACTCATCCCTGAACAAGACCTCAAACGAAATGACCCCTGGAGGGGATCGCTTCCTGTTTAATTCCGGAGGAGATGATCTCGTCAGTCTCAAGTGGGACGGCAGCGAGCGCAAGCGACTAAGTTCCGCCGTGAATGTTCAGGGGCTGGATATTACCGGCAAGAGTGCAGTGTACACACTGCGCGGAGAAGCAGGTATTGCACCTCTGGACGGTGGAGAGCACAGACGCCCCGGGATTTCAGAGAATATCCGCATAGATAAAAAGGAGCAGTCCCTGCAGAAATTCCGGGAGGCGGCCAGGGTAATGCAGGAGCACTTTTACCTGTCTGACATGAAGGGTCTTGACTGGCCTTCGTTGACCCGGGAATACGAAGAACTTGTAAAGCGCACCAGGACGGCCAGCGAATTCAGCGACATCTCCAACCGCTTTATGGGAGAACTCGGGGCCTCGCACACCGGGGTTTTCAATCCGGGTCCGGAGGCAGGGACTCGCGAACCCTCGGGCCGTCTGGGCATTGATTACCAGCAGGTTTCCCTGGAGGACGGAGGTTATGGGTTCAGGGTCAAAGATGTTGTGCCCGGGGGGCCGGCACATCGCTCAGCTGTTTCTTTGCAGCCCGGGGACATAATCACACATATTGACATGCACCGGTTTGAAGAGCCCGAGACCCTGCTGCAAAGACTGCGGGGGACAGCGGGCCGGGAGGTGGTTGTGGGCTTCAAGCGTCCTTCAGATGATGGTTTTTTAAACCACAACACCCTGGCAATACCTGTTTCCTATGAGGACCTGGCAGCTCTTCGTTACGAAGCCTTCCGGGATGAAAGCAGCAAAAAGGTTTCAAATCTCTCAGACGGGCGTCTGGGATATATACATATTCAGACCATGAACCAGGCATCTCTGGAGGACTTCCAGGGCCACCTCTATGCTGCAGCAAAAGGCAAGGAGGGGTTGATAATAGATGTGCGCAACAATGCCGGGGGTTACACAACAGACCTTATCCTGGCCTCCATAATGACCAGGGAGCATGCCTATACCGTACCTGCCGGGGCTGATCCGCAGAAGACCGGGCATTATCCCCAGGACCGTCTGCCTGTGCCGCGCTATACCCTGCCCATAAACATGCTGGCCAATGAAAAGAGCTATTCCAACTCGGAAATTCTGGCCCATGCCTTCAAGACCCTGGACCGGGGAGTACTGGTGGGGGAGCAGACCTACGGCGGGGTTATTTCCACTTCGGGCTACAGACTGATTGACGGGGCGCAGGTCCGGGTTCCTTCCCGGGGCTGGTACCTCCCGGATGGTACGGATATGGAACAAAACGGTGCCGTTCCCGACCTGCGCGTAGAGCAGACACCGGAAGACGAGGCTGCAGGACGCGATCCTCAGCTGGAAAAGGCGGTGGAGAACCTGCTTGAGCGCCTGTAACCATTCAGGAGGGCACGGTAGTGACCAATGGCACAGGGCCAGGGGACTGTTCCCGCGTAACCCCTTTTTATTCTTCAAAACCGTGTGTGCGGAGCACCCGTGTGAAGCCTGAAGGCTTCCCGTGCCTAAGAAGATTTTTTTGGCACGGGCAACTTCGCTGCACACCCCGGTGAAACCAGCTACGCGGACCCAGCACTCACTTTTCCATTTGTTTGCTTGTGATGAAACCGAAATTATTAAAGTGAGTGCTGGGTGTTTCACGGGGCGAGCGGGCGGCTCTGCCGCTCACGGCTGGGGAGTACGCCTCAAGTCTATTCTCGGTGGTGATTGCTGGCTCCCCCTGAATGGTTAATTTCTGCCGGCGTATCCAATGGTTGCCTGGATCTGCAAAAATGGCACAGCATGCAATTCCTGCACAGTTTTTTGCATGTCCAGTCCGCACACTTCCCTCCCCGGCAAGGAGAGGTATACTTCTCAATCTCCGCCTCACTGCACCCTCGAGTTACTATATTCTATTTTTTGGCACGCTGGTTGCTATCTAAAGAAAACAACAGACGCAAAAAACGGTTTTATTTTTTAATCTTTATTTTGTTTATTATGGAGGCATCCATGCAGGACAGCAAAAATTTCATGGGCTCAGATATAGGCGAATCTGAAATGGATAAAGTGGCCGAAGCCTACAAATCCATCAAGTCCATCAAAGAAAACGTACACAAAGAAATGACTGCTTTGAATGACTCTGATGAAACCCTGCAGAAGCTGGAAAAGGCAGGGGAGGATATGGTCAGAGCAGTAGAGCAGCAGGGACTGGATTTTGAAACTTACAACGAAGCAATGGAAGCAGTGAAAACCGATGATGAACTGCGCAGGTCTTTAAACAAAAGGCTGCAGTCTTCGGGTGAGCATTAATAACATCCCGGATCAATATTGATAAAAAGTTTTCACTGCATAAAGGTAGTCATATATGTGTAACTTAAATTAAAACCAAGGAGGATTTATGTTCGAAAAAATGGGTATCAAGCTTTTGAGTCTGCTTTTTGCTTTCATGCTGGTAATGGGTTTTGGAATGAACCTGCATGCAGCGGATGGCTTTGATGCAGAAGAGCCGGCCGCTGAAGAGTACGGTGGAGCCGAAGGCCATGAAGCCCCTGAAGGTTATGAAGAATATGAACCCGAAGAATACGAAGAGTACGAAGCCCCTGAAGGCTATGAAGAACATGAACCCGAAGAATACGAAGAACCTGACTTCTAAAAACCTGCATCCACATTCAGGACCGGCGTAAAGCCGGACACAAAAAAAGGCCCTCCATCTGGAGGGCCTTTTTTGTGTCTGCTGCGGCGGAGGATCGCCTTGCGACATTTCACTGTAGAAGACAGCACGGTAAATTTCAAAAAAAGTTGTTGCTTCCGCTAAATTGCTTCAGTTAGACAATTTCTTCAGATACGGTAACCGTAACCCTTCAGGGGGGAGATATGCCAATTTGCCTGTCTGCCAGGCGGGTAATGCCCCCGCACATATCCTTAAAACTATTTGCTACCTGCGCACACAAAGCTTGAAGAAACTCTAACAAATACCTCAAGGCTGCGTTTAAAGATATGGGCGGGGCATGCTTCTGGGGAGCTTTTATTCTTCAAAACCGTGTGTGCGGAGCACCCGTGTGAAGCCTGAAGGCTTCCCGTGCCAGAGAAGATTTTTTTGGCACGGGCAACTTCGTTGCACATCCCAGTGAAACCAGCTACGCTGACCCAGCACTCACTTTTCCATTTGTTTGCTTGTGATGAAACCGAAATTATTAAAGTGAGTGCTGGGTGTTTCACGGGGCGAGCGGGCGGCTTTGCCGCTCACTGTTGGGGAGTACGCCTCAAGTCTATTCAGGGTGGCGATTGCTGGCACCCCCTGAATGGTTACCGGTAACCCCTTAGGAGGGGTGAACGCTTACCCGCCATTTCCCAGCTTGACCATTGTTATCAAATTTGCTAACTTTTAGCAATACTCTGCTCGATTGAGTATTTCCACCCCAAGGTCAGAGATGAGATTGAAAACTGGCCTGTTGGCATCCTTGCCGACTACGCGCGACTGGTTGAACTTTTGATCGAGTTTGGGCCGAGCCTGCGCATGCCGCACTCGCGCGGCATGGGAGGCGGACTTTTCGAATTGCGGCCGCGGGGACGCGAAGGCATTGGACGTGCACTTTATTGCTTTGTCGTCGGGCAGAAAGTGATCATTTTTCTCGCTTTCGTGAAAAAGGCCCAACAGACCCCCGAGCATGAGCTGAAGATTGCCCGGAAAAGGATGAAAGATGTGCAAAATGGCTGAACCTGAATATCAACCAGTTCTCCACGACCAGAAGGCGTTTCTCGAAAAAGCTATGAAACGTAAGGGGTTCAAGGAGGCTTATGAAGAGCTCGAGGATGAGTATGTCTTAGTTCGCGAATTGCTTGCAGCGCGCGTCAGGGTCGGCTTGACCCAGGAGGAGGTTGCGGAGTTGATGGGGACGACGAAAAGTGCTGTGTCCCGCCTGGAAGCAGCCGGGAAACACGCCCCTTCCGTGGCAACTCTGAAAAAGTACGCCCATGCTGTCGGATGCCACCTGGAAATCAAACTGGTGCCGGATGCCCGCCCAACAAAACCCTCAACTCGGACCGCCCGTAAGCGGTCGGCCGGTTAGCGTCCGGCGTTCGGCAGTTACAGAATTTATGTGACCAGACTTACTCCTGAGACCCTGTCATAAAAAACGTAGCAGGCCAAGCGCGGGAGCGTAAAGGATACAAAAAGGAAGGGATCTCATACAACCACCCCCGGCCCCTCCTTGGCTAAGGAGGGGAGTTTACACCGTGCCCGTAATCTATACTGAGCATAGCTTCGAACAGATCCAGGAGGCTGAAGAGATGGTTGGGTCTGGCGGGATGGAGTATTACCGCTATCGTGCGTTGCAGGAAGGTAAAACCGAGATCAAAATGATTTACGGCCAGCACTGGGATGGTGGGTATAAAAATCCAGCCTGGGTATTCAACGTTAAAGTAGATCCATGATGAGTGACGTGCTGGTGTCAAGGAGGTTCCCTGATATATCTTCCTGGGACTGACTACACCAGGTGTAACCGTAATTAAGTGTTGCTTTGCTTTAAAAAAATGAGTCGAAGGAAAAGCAGTAGAACGGCCGGGAAAAGACGTTTCAGGCTTGTGAGTTATATTTTAAGAGTTACGCTTTTTGCGGCTTTTTGCTTTGTGCTGTGCTCAATCATCCTGGTAGCGGCCCTGAAACATATTAATCCTCCAACCAGCATGTTCATGGTCAAAAGGCAGCTGGAAGGTCTGGTACATGAAGACAGATCCTGGAAAATCGATTACCAATGGGTCGACTGGGACAACATATCTCCACATATGGCACTATCTGTGGTAGCCTCCGAGGATCAGAAATTTTTGAATCACTGGGGATTCGATTTTCAATCAATACGGGAAGCTATTGAAGAGCGAATAACCCAGGGCAGGGTTCGTGGCGCAAGCACCATAACACAGCAGACCGCAAAAAATCTTTTTTTATGGGAAGGCAGAAGCTACTTGCGTAAAGGCGTTGAGGCATGGTTTACTGTTTTGATAGAGACATTCTGGTCTAAACAGAGGATACTGGAAGTTTATCTGAATGTTGCAGAGTTTGGTGACGGTATATATGGAGTCTATTCAGCTTCGATGCATTTTTTTCAGAATTCACCTTCAAATCTTACCAGAAGGGAGGCTGCACTGATGGCTTCTGTTCTTCCCAATCCAAAAATATATGCTGTTTCAGCTCCTTCGACATACGTTCAGCAACGATCCAGCGAGATTATGTTGCAGATGAACAACCTTGGAGACTTTCATCTGAAAGAAATTAAGTGATCAGTAAGAATGTGTATAACGTACTTGAATAAGGCGGGCATTGCCTGCAACCCAATAAAGAAAAGAGCTGTTTTGTGACATGGTCTCAGGAAAATCCACTAAAGAAGCCTGGAAGACTGGGATTGATTACGATAGTTAAGAAAGTACGCGCATTGATAAGTGCTGGCGATGTAAGAATATCGGAACATGGGTACGATGAATTGGTAGAAGATGGTCTGAGTGCCAGAGAAGTACTCGGTGGCGTTCTGGAAGCGATGCTTGTCGAGGAGTATCCAGACTTTGCAAAAGGGCCATACGTTCTGTTTTTACGTATCTGTTCAGCGCTTTGCATGTGGCATGGGGACTGGCTCTTCCGGGACCCACTTGTCCCAAAAAATGAGATGTTTTAAGCACAAAATGATGCTCAAGTGGGTCCCGGAGTGCCTGTCCCCTGCTTTCCTTAAAAGAGCTAAACAGATACGTTTTTACAGAAGGATCGAATGGGAATGCCAATTCATGTTGTATGGGGCATCCCAAAAGGTTGCGATAAGCCTGCGGTATTGGTTACGGCCTATCGCCCGGACCCCGGGCGCTGGGATGAAACATTTACGAAAAGGAAAAAATAATGAATCAGAGAAAAAAAACAAAATATGTTCATGAAGGCCGATATGTTGCTGAGGTAGAGGTTGCTCTGCTGGAAGACGATACCGGTTGGTCCCCTTATCTAAGCATTGAAGATGCCAATAAACTGGATGACGTGAGAGAAGCCCTTCGCCAGAGGGATTTGCAGTCAGCGGCGAAATATGGGCGAATTTACGAACTGCGTCCGGTAGTGAATCAATAGCTGCTTTTTTCAAAGGTTTTTCTGATAATACCCAGGTAACAGGTTCGTAAGACTACATTGGTTGTTACTGAGCAAGAGATGGCCATAAACCTGAAAGATAGCCTGTTTATCTGATCACAGAAGCTGTGAATGCCATACATCTACAATTTTGAATGGGGCATGGTACCGACGGGGCCTCTTTTCCCTCTCAGGTTCGCGGAAAAAACCTGGGCGCTTAGATTGTCCAGTTTAGCAGGGGTGAATTTGCAATAAAAAAACATTGACTGTAATCACGATTTATATCAGATTGTTAAAAGAGCATTAATACAACCAACCTTTTCCAGGAGCGTTTGACATGCCTTTAAGAACCTGGATCACTGTCTTTATACTTTTGTTTCTCCCCTTGCTCCTTTCCGGATGCAGCCAGTCTCCGGTGCCGGTTTCCCATCCCTACAGCCTGCAGAAACAGATGCAGGCAGCCAAGCACTGGGAGATAGTGGCTCAGGATCTGGGGCGGGATATTTCTGAAATGCTCCAGGAGGGGAATTTGCAGGACCCGCGCGTAAACGTAGCTTCCAACGATATTTCCCCGTTTTCCCAGGCACTGGAATCCTATCTGGTTACCGACCTGACCCGGTCAGGGATCAGAATAACCAGCGATACAGAGGATGCCTACCAGTTGTACTGGTCGGTTCAATCCGTCACTCACAAGGCTTCAAGGAACTTTAATCGTGTTCCGCCTGGTACGGGGCTGCTCATGGGGGCCTTGGGTTATGGAACGTATAAATTGATTAAAGACGGCAATGCTTTTGCTCAATCTATAGGTGCAGGTGCTGGACTAGAAACAGTGTTTGTTGCAGATTCTATATTCCAAAATCGTATCCCCCACAACGAAATAATCATTAATGCCACCGTCCAGAAGGACAAGGATATATATTATAGACTCAGTAATACCTATTATATCCGGGATCTGGATACCGATCACTATCATTTCTCCAGGGATCTGTACCAGGCAGACGCGGATGTCGAGACCAGAACCTTCAATGTAAAGAGTAGATAACAATGCCCAATACATTTGATAAGAAGACTTGCCTTTGCATCTTAGTATTATTGACTCTGCTTTATGCTCTTTCAGCGTGCGATACATCAGCCAAGTTAGAGAGACGTTATATGGATGAACAAATCAAGGCTGAGCTATACGAAGAAAATCTGATCACTATCAATGAGGAGGCAGCAGACGAGCTGTTAGGATCGTGTAATGTGCCCATTGATCAAAATGAGACAGTTATAGTCACCAGTATAGTCAATATCGATGATATGCACAGATCCTCCACCCTTGGACGTATGAGTTCGGAGATGATTGCCAACCGCCTGGCCCAGCATGGCTACAGCGTGAGGGAGATAAAGATGGGCCGCAATATTTTCGTCAGCGAAGCAGAAGGAGAGTTTATTCTATCCAGAGAACTGCATGAGATAGGCGAAAAACATGATGTGCAGGGGTTTATTGTCGGAACCTATGCCAAGGGAGAAACACGTCAGTTCGCGAATACGGAAGTTTTTGTCTCCCTGCGCTATGTGGATACCGGCAATATCATCCGCTGCTCCCACAACTATATCGTCAGTGATACAGACCTGAACATGTGGCAGTAACAGTACCCGCCTTTCAGCATATCCATGAAAGCTGACTCAGTTCCAGGTCTGAACTTGAAGCTTGTTTTTTACGCCGTTGTCTCTCCTCCCCCCATTTCTGTCCAGCCGAAGTAGTGCGACTTTTCAATTCAACACTTGACTTTCTGGTCATAATGACCATAATGTCCAGAATGGAGGCTGAATATGAAAAACAATATTTCCGTAGCCAAGGCCAAGGCCACCTTCTCAGAATGCATCCGCACAGTTGAAGCAGGTAATTCAGTTCTTATCACAAGGCATGGGAAGCCAATCGCCGCTCTTGTCAGTCCCAACGATCTCGAACAGCTTGAACGCTTGAGGAAAGCGGGTCCGGAGTGTGGGCTCGCAAGTATTGTAGGCGGTTGGGAGAACAGCGAAGAATTGGCCTCAATACTTGACGCTTCCCCTCGGCATGGACAACGAAACACCCCTGATCCCGAACACTGACTATGGCATTCCTCTTTGACACTGATGCAATTTCAGAATTACTCCGCCCACGCCCTGCAAAAGCCTACGCAAAATGGATAATGCACGTTTCTCGCGAGGCCCAATTCACGAGTGCTGTTGTAATAGGTGAATTATACAAAGGTGCCTATCGTTCCCATGACCGCGAACGACACATATCTAATATCGAGCAGAGAGTTGTGCCCGCCGTCACCGTTCTGCCTTATGACATCGGCATTGCGAAGGTTTTCGGCAGCATCCGCGCTCATCTCGAAGACACAGGTATGATCCTTCCTGACGCGGACATTCAGATTGCGGCTACAGCCATTGGTCATAACCTCAAGCTTGTTACCGGGAACCTTCGCCATTTCAATCGGATCCCCGGCTTGAAGCTCAACCCTGTTTTTGCGAACTCACGAAACCGATAAGGCGCAATAAATTTCAAGCAAGTTGTCGCTTCCGCTGAGCTGGTTCAGCTGGACACTTCCCAGGGCAGGCCTGTAGAATCATTAAACAGATAGTTTACCCCCCGAGTGCTCCCCCGGGGAAACAGCACAAAAAAATGGGGTTACCCCGAAAGGTAACCCCTTGCTTTTATGGTCGGGATGGCAGGATTTGAACCTGCGACCCCCTGAACCCCATTCAGACGTGGCGGTGGGGGCTTTTAACGTGTAACCATCTAAAATAATACCGTTTCTCTTGATCACACTTGATTTCTTATCCTTGAAACATACCGTGCTAACGGTGCATAATTATTCTGTTTTTGTATAGTGTCATCAGAAAAGGGTATATTATTGGTATACCAAAATCAAAGGCATGGGCCAGGAATGAGAAAAGCCAGGCAAAATCCCGGCTTTTCTAAGCTTGCTGTTCCAGCTGAAGCTTAACCTCTTCAAACTCTTATCCACTAAAAATCATATCATCTTTGATTTTTGACTTAACAACAGCAATAGTGAGAGATAGATAAGCCAACGCGGCCTTAATTTCCTTGGCTTTTCGCTTGGGTGATCCTGATCTTGACAAGTGTTTACGCAGGCTAAGCTTTTCACCTTACTTTGGGAATAATCAGCATTTTTTGTGATGCTATTTTTTAGCATTAACTTGAGTTTTTTAGTCAACTTGACATCAAGGTATGGTCCCGGATATAAATTATTTTCTTGAAGATATCGTATAATTAAGGCTTCCAGCTTCATTTTTTAAATTAAAAGTATCTATTCAGCATAAAATACCTTCCTTGGCCGGAGCCAAGGTTTCGAGTAAGATTTGCGTCTCGGCTTGACGAGCCCTCTGACCGGAGGGTCATGTTCCTCTACTGTGATGAACAAATACCAAAAGAAACAAAGCCAAAGCTCAGCTTAGCAGCACCAGCAATGAAGATTACCCCAGAAATTGACAATGCTTCTATTGTACTTCTTGGTCGTTTCAACCCAGCGATTTTTCAACCGTGGTGGTTTGCCAAAAACGGTATAATTGGAGAGCAGGAAACATTTGAGGCCGAGATCGAAATAATCCATCCCGAACTATGTAAATTCCAGACTGAATATTTTTTTGTCCAAGCAGAACGTAACCGATTTATGGTCAGGAGTAATTCTGGTCCTTTGGAACTGATAAAGGATTTTGCGCTCAAAACATTTACCGATTTTTTAACCTATACGCCAATTGGAATCCTGGGAATAAATAGATCAGTTCATTTTGATGCAGGGAGTAATGAGGCCAGAATTGTTTTAGGGAAAAAACTTGCACCCTGGGAGCCGTGGGGTGAGTGGGCAAGATCTTTTGAAGGAGAGGATACTGAAGAACAGGGCGGTATGCTCAATTTGACCATGCGGGAGAATCGTTCAAAAAAGGAAGGGCTCAAGGGGTATGTCCGGGCCAAGATTCAGCCTTCCTCTGAATTATCTGGGAATAGTGGTGTGTTTATGGATATCAACAATCACTACGATGTGGTTGGGATAGAGGAGGCGGTTGGGTGCTCTAAAGTCATGCACGTCTTGGAGCATCAATGGAGCACGGCCATGGGCCATGCTGAATTCATTATCAATCAAATCATGAAAGAGATCGAGGTATTAAAGTGACGGCAGTCCCATTACCCACAAGCTATCCAGAATTAGATACGCCTGAAGTACCTGATGATTATGTATCTGAGATCAGGCCGGTGGATCCAGGTAAACATGTGGCTCCTTTGCAAGAACCTGTGGATAGTGAGGAAGCCCTCAATGGACAATACAGCGGTACGACTTCTGCCGAACCATATCGCCAGCCGAACATTAGACAATTTCCACCAGCTTATAAAACTCTAAAAAAAAAGGTTGAGCGGATCAAGGTTGTTCGGGAATTCGAAGGAATAGTAGACGAGGTAGACAAAGAAAACGGAATATTTCTGGCAAGAATGATCGATTTAACCGCAGGTAAGACCTTTGAACAGGAAGAAGGTGAGTTTCCTATAGATGACCTCAGACCTGATGATTTGCCGCTCCTTGAAGAAGGGGCATTATTTCGTGTCCGTGTTGCGTATCGGATTAAGCGCGGGGGGATGCGCCAGCGTTTTACAGAGCTTGTTTTTCGGCGATTGCCTTGCTGGAATGAAAGGCATTTTGAAAGTGCGAAGCAGCGAGCCGCAGAACTAGCTGCATATTTTAGTGAGGATTGATGATTTTCCACCCGCCTAATCCTGATGAGATAGAAGTTTCTTTGTTTGGGCCTGGGTATGGAGAATGTGTTGTTGTTCATGCTGGAGCAGGAGATTGGATCATTATCGATTCTTGTATTGACTCCCGTTCGGGGGAGGTAGTTCCCCTGCGTTATCTGCATAAACTTGGTGTTGAGGTCGAAAGAAAAGTCAAGCATATTATTGCATCCCATTGGCATGATGATCATACACGTGGTTTATCTCAATTAGTTGAGGCGTGTTCGGGCGCTCGGTTTTGGTGCCCTGCAGCCATGACAAACCAGGAATTCTTTCGTTATGTCGAATTGCATGCAGAAACTCTCAGCAAGCAAGCAACTGGAGGAACCACTGAGATCAGCAGGGTATTCAAATTGTTGCAGGAGAAAAAAAGACGACGTAATAGAATTACGCCAAATGTGC
The DNA here is from genome assembly GCF_000174435.1 of Desulfonatronospira thiodismutans ASO3-1. NCBI lineage: Bacteria > Pseudomonadati > Thermodesulfobacteriota > Desulfovibrionia > Desulfovibrionales > Desulfonatronovibrionaceae > Desulfonatronospira > Desulfonatronospira thiodismutans. The sequence goes on along the minus strand of NZ_ACJN02000001.1, from coordinate 1,135,828 downwards.
TGATTCATCAGAATCAAGTTTGTTCGGCTTATTCACTTTCTCCGAGTTCTGACCGATACGATGATTTTTTGCAAAACTTGGCTGTTGAAATGCCGAAAGTTAAATCTGTACAGAAACGTGCCCGTGTTCTTGAGCCTAATCATTTGTCAGCAGCAGTATGGATAGACTTACCTGACGATGGGATCTTGCTGGGTTCTGACGTTGAAGAAAAAAATGGTCATGGGTGGTCACTGATATTTGAAGAACAGACCTGCATCCGTACACGGGCAAGTGTCTTCAAGGTTCCCCATCATGGGTCAAGCAATGCCCATCATGATAGGATTTGGTCTGAGATATGTAATTCAAGCGTTAATGCAGTGCTATCTCCTTTTGTCCGTGGCCTCACAAAGCTTCCAACCCTGGAAGATTGCAAACGGATTTGTCGCCTTGCAAACCAGGCCTATGCCACAGCTCCCCCGGTTGCAGGAGGCACTCAAAAGTATGAGCCAGCGGTCAGAAAGGAATTTAGAGAACTGGGAATAAAATTTCGTGCAGCACAGCCTAAAACAGGGCATATCCGTTTAAGAGGAGATGCCAGTAATGGCTTCAACTGGTCAACAGAACTTTCACCACCAGCCTTGCCATTGGGACAAATCTATAGGTAACAGCTCCCCTATGAATTTTGAATATTCTCTCTTTTGGTCCTCACAATGGGGGCAACCCTTTTTCCAACTTTCAGGTATTCCTCGGAAACTTCCATAACCCTGCATTGCTCAAGAGCAGGAGACTCTCTCCAGTTTTCCTCTATCCGGATATTTTGGCTGGACAGTTCATGCAGCAAAAAATCATAGTCCCGGCACCACTGTTCACACCTGTGTCCCTCGGCCTCGCTCGCGGGATAATCCCTTCCTTTTTTCTTTAGCTGGATAAATTCAGAAAAAAGGGAGTTGACCAGGCCGCAAGCCAGCCTTACCACACCTTTTTCCGGTGTGCGAAAATAAAGCGACAGAGGTTTGGCCCCGGTCCCGTCGCTTTCTTCATTACTCTTTTCTTCCAGGTCCAGAACCCTGTACCCTAACTCTGAAAGAATCTCTCGTGTGTTTTGCAGCACCATACGTCGCTTTTGATCCCTTTCAACGGACTTCTCAAACTCATGGTACAAGTCCAGCGCTTTTTTTGAACATCAGGCGGCTGGGAAACAATGCGGTCCGGTTCATTTTCCCGGGTCAGACTGTCCAGGGAATTTATCAGCCGCTGCGCGTATTCCCTGTGCTCCTTCATGATCCATCCCAACATGAACGACAATCAAATAGGTCCCAGCCATGGAGACGGTGGATGCCAAGGAAATGAGCGGTCATGCCGACATCGCCATGACCGACAGGTACTCCCACCTTACAGCCCAACACAAATTCCTTATTCAGGCACAGCTGCAAAAATACTATGACTCTCAGGTAAGCAGCTGATGTGCAGGGTTTGGTATATCGTGGTATATTATTGGTATATCAAGGCCATTTGGACCAAAAAAAAGGGCTAGACCTAAAGCCTAACCCCTTGAAATCATGGTCGGGATGGCAGGATTTGAACCTGCGACCCCCTGAACCCCATTCAGTTAGCCTACCTTTCACAAGACATCATTTTATAGCCCAAAAAGCTTGACATATCAACACATTTGAAGCATATTAGTTTCACTTCAAGACACATTGAATCATCTCGTTTCCCTAATTTTTTGGGGACAAATTGGGGACAAGACATAACCCTTGATTCAAGAAAAATCAGCTTTTGGGGGTCTAAACAATGGCTAAATGGAAATATACCAAATATCCAGGCGTTAGATATAGAGAGCATCCAACCCGCAAACATGGTGTTCAGTTCGATAAATACTTTTCCATCAGATATACCCTGGATGGGAAACGGCATGAAGAAGCTCTGGGCTGGGCAAGCGAAGGTTGGTCCCCTCAAAGTGCAGCTGAGGAGCTTGCTAGATTAAAAAAGGCGCAACGAACTGGAGAGGGAGCGCTTACTCTTGCCGAACGTAGAGAGATGGAAAATGTGCGTCGTGCAGAAGATATAAAATTAAAGAAAGAGCAAGAGATTGCAAGCACAACGTTTAACATAATCTGGGAGAAATATTTTCTTAACTCGCAGCATGAAAAGGCTTACAAATCTTGGGACACGGAAAGACACCTCTACAAAAAATGGATACAGCCATTTATCGGCGAAGTTTTTTTTACCAAGGTAACGGCCTTCCATCTGGAAAAAATAAAAAAAGAAATGCGAGATGCAAGCCTGTCCCCCAGATCCATAGGATACGCACTTTCAGTGGTACGACAAGTATTTTGCTACGCCAGCGACCATGGGATTTTTGAAGGTGTTGATCCTGTCAGTTTAGTTAAAATGCCACACTATGATAATCGACGTATTCGTTTTTTGACACATTCAGAGGCTGAAATCTTGCTGGATGTTCTTTGCTTTAGCAGTCAAAACACTCATGACATAGCCCTGATTGCACTGCATTGCGGACCTAGAGCTGGGGAAATATTTAGCTTGACCTGGCAAGACATTGATTTTTCACAAGGGTTAGTGACTTTTAGAGACACCAAAAACAAGTATGTGCGTCACATACCTATAACAAAGCGAGTACGCAAAATGCTTGAGAGGCGGAGTGACGACAGATCCTCAGCGCTCGTATTCCCAGACCGTAATGGAGGAAGAAGGAAGAAAGTTAGTAAAGCTTTCGAACGAACCATCAAAGAACTTGGATGGAACAAGGGTATTGATGACCCGCGCCAAAAGGTTGTCTTCCACACTTTACGCCATACCTGCGCGTCCTGGCTGGTTATGGCCGGAGTACCCCTTTACACAGTGAAGGAATACCTGGGGCATAAGCAGATCAGCCAAACAGAACGCTATGCCCATCTTGCCCCTGACAGCCTGAAACAGGCAACTGAGGCCTTAAACAAAATCAATAGCCATAAGTCAGAACCTGGAATATCGGGCAAAGCCAAAACAGTAGTGGGCTTAAAGAAAGGAGAGGTTTAATGAATGACCCTCAAAATATGCCTGCAACAAAGGATCTTAAGGTAGGATTCTACTTTTACTGGAAGTGGCAATATCAACTTAGAAATGACTACTTGCATAATGATAACGAAACAGAACAAGCAATTGACATCAATTCATATCTAGATATAGTTGATCAAGACAAGTCTTACGTGAAAAAATCAGAAGAGATTATTCGCTCATGGCTTAATGGAGATATCAGGCTGGATAGCTTATTGACATGTGTACCAAGATTTTATCGTTCAGGATATCATTTTGTCGAGTCCTATTATAAAGACAATGTACTCAGCTTGTCCATATCTATTGATACCTCAAATTTTGACATCAAAAAAATTAAGAAAAACATTACCAATGAATTAGACGGTATATTTCAGCTCATTGAGGACGAACAAAACGGCGACGGTATAGTTCCTGAAAGAATTCTGTGCATTGGCCATGAACATTACTGGCGAGGAGCAGCATTAAAAGAGGTAAAAGATCTAAGACTGGATTTCCTTGCCAGGGCAGTTGGACTGTGGATCTGGGATCAAAAGAATAAGTCACCGGACAAGTCACCGGACAAGTCCATATCACAACTCATGGATGAGCTGGCTGATCTCTTTCCGGATATTGTCGAAATTGACGAGGGGAAACCGGATGCTTGGCACCTAGAATCAAAATGGTACAAGCGATACTATACAACTGATAAATGTATAAAAAAAATAGAGGTGATAAACATATAAAATATGTTTTCATGCACCCTACTTTAACAGCTCCACATTAACAACCATCCTGACCTATCCTTTCTTTTACAAAAAAACTTGTGATTAACCGTTAACTTCCTGTCTATCAACAATATCCTGCGCTACTAGTGTTAAGCCATATCCTGCTGGCGACCTACCTCTGCCAATCTATTGGAATTGATTTTCATAAAATCAATTCCAGATGCCTCGTGCATTCATACCTTAAGGTCCGGGTCAATTATTCAGAGTAAAACCTTAAGGAGCATTCTGTATGCAAAAAACTAAAGTGCACTACACCAGATATCAGGTTGATTGTTGGCTCAGGAAAACCTTTCCAGACATTGATTGGGATGAGGTTAAAGCAGAGTTACCCCCGATCATCTGGAGATCACGCTGGGATACATTGGCTGACCGATGCGGGCTGCCCTACACCAGAAAATATATCCAGAACTTAGACTGTGAAGGAAGGGGTCCTGGAAGTATCCAGCAGTCAAAAGGGGGTGATACGAAATGAGTAGTATCATAAAGGATGCCCCGGGCCTGATCCCCCGGGGCATCAAGAAAAACGTTCAGCAGGCAGGCCTCACGTATTTCCTTTCTTATATACCTGCCAGGCTACATTGTCAAGCACATATCCAGGAAATACAGGATGTTGCAAAGATATCCGCTGAGCATCAGGATATCAAATCATTGCAAAGCACCTTGCTGTCAGCAAGATATCCAGAACTTAAGTAGGTGGTTCTTTAAATGCTTGAACATACTATTCAGTTCAAGCGCACTCTCTGGGATAAGAAGGGCAGTTGGATTCCACTGACCCTGCAAAATCTTCCAAGTGAGTTGCGCTCAAGGATTAACCCGGTTGCCTTTACTGATGGCTATGAAGCGGTCTGGCTGACTCCTCGGGTCTACGATAACCAGGGGAATATACATTATCTCCCATGGCTGGACGTTGAACATCCGGAAAAGCACCATACCTCAATCCAGGCCAACATAGATACCGGCAAAAGTTTATACCTCAAGCTTGACAGCATGGGGCTGGCTAATGGCTTGCATATTCTCCTCTCAGGTAATGGGCTTCGCTTCATCTGGGGATTCATTGTTGCTCCTGAATGGGGACGGGGCTTCATTACACTCATTAAGGATTCGTCCAGCTTTCCAGGCATAGACCATTCTCCTCTGACATGGGCAAATATGTGGTTCAGGTTTTTGGGTTACCGCGGGAACCAGAAGCAGGAAGATAAGAACATTTCCAATTGCCATATTCATCTATTAAGCCACCCCAGAGAACTTTTAGACCTGACAGAACAGCAATATCTTGAATTGGTCAAAGGCAAGCCTGATTATGAAATTTGTATGCAATGGGCCGATCAGATTCTGCCTGTAGAATACGAGCTTCCGGCCCCTTGGAAGGCAATCCTGCAACAGTATGACCTGATGGCCAGGTTGAGGACGCATATCATCAAAATCGGCTTTCCCAGACCTCAGAAGAGTGCCGTGAAAACTGACTGGGAGCAGATACATGCGGCACTGAATAATCTAGGGATCAAGGTCCTTAGAGAAAGGACGGTTTATGAGACTACCATATTTCAACTGAGCTCATGTCCTGCATGCGGGCAGACCGAGGGCAATCCATGGCTGACTGAAAGTGGAATTTTAAAATGCTGGCGAGCAAACAATTGCCCAGCTGGTCAGGACAGGTATAACCAGAAAAGCGGATTATACTTCACAGGTCTTTATCCACAAGAATGGATTGAAGGGTATCATTTTGAAGAGATAGAAGCCGAATCGCATACCACAGAGGCACGAGGAGTTGTCACAATCGATGAGGCCCGCAAGAGAATAGCTGATGTGTTCAGGGAGGCAGGTTGCAATGCAAACAAGTGATACCCTCATAAAGATTTCTCCAGGTGTTGGGAAGACCCATGGAGCACTCTCAATCTTGGTCCCTTATGCTGACAAAAAGAAGATTCTCTTTCTAGTACCCACTGGTGATGTCGTTAATGAGGCATATGAGAAGGCCAGGCAAACAGCTATAAACTTAGGTATAAACCCAAAGCATATTCGAAAAATACGTGGTCGAACAGAAGGAAAAGAGCCTCTCAAACCTGGATGGAACCATCGTCCAGACGCCACATGTTACAGAATGGAAGAAGTCAGGGAAATAGCAAGAAAAGGTTATGCTCCTGGTCTGAATGTATGCCCTGAATGCCCGCATGACAAGGTGTGTCCATATAAAAAACAATTTGAAGACATGCCTTTACAAAGAATAATTATAGCAACACATGAGGTTGCAAAGTATCTTGAACTGGTTTCTCATATAGTCATAATAGATGAAAATCCAGTGAAAGCGTACTATGAAGAGCACGTCGTTTCTCTAGAATCTATACAAAACCTTCTTCCAAAGATACCTCTTAAATCTGCAGAAACAATCAATAAAATGATAAAATCTTCGCAAGAACTTCTACATCAAGCAGTAAAGTGTAAACAAGGAGAAGGAAGGATATACGCAGATCCTAGATCAAACTGGAGTCATACTGAAGGACTGTCATCGATTGCAAATATACCTAAAGAAGAATGGGACTTATTAGATGATCATTTATCTGTCTTCGAAAAATTTGAAAATGAAAAACCAATACAGCATCAAAGAAGACTTATAGAAGAAAATATCACTCCTTTAGAATTAGAGTGGATGAAAATAGCATCAGGCTATATGGATGGAATTGCATATATACGAGCAGATCACAGAAAAGAGCAGGGCATATCATTTGTATATAATAAGCTTTGCGCCCCTGATTTTGAAAAAGCCAAAAACATCATTTGCCAGGATGCAACGGGGATTATTGAGGAATTACAAGCTTTACTCCCCAGAAGATCATTCAAATTAGTTGATGCAGCAGTTGATTTGCCAGGTCGAAAGTATCACCTGAAATATGCGCTCGGCAAAACAGCTGTTGTAGGAGATGGTAATAAATGTACACCCATGAAGGACCAACACATAAGGTCAAAACTAAAAAAAGGAATTGAATGCCTTAGCAAGGATGAGCAGCACGTCCTTATAATCACACATATGGCAGCTGAAGAACGGGTACTGCAGCTTGTAAAAGAAATCGATCCTGACAGGGAATATCAAGTCACGCATTTCTGGGGAAACAGAGGAATAAACCGCTTTGAAACCTGCGATGCTGTAATATGCTTCGGCACCCCCACTGCCAACCCAGAAGGTCTGAAAGACATGGCCTCATGCCTTTTTAATGACGTTGAAAAGGAAGATGCCTGGGTTGCCGATCTGGGCATACGCGAGCTCGTCCAGTCCATTCATAGAATTCGACCTATCTATAGGCCGAAGTCCATAATTGTCATGGGTCAGCACTGGCCAGAGAGCCTCGGCAAGCCGGATTTTCAAGCTGTCCAGTACAACAGAGGAGGCAGCTTAGATGTAGCTTTACAAAGGCTGCGCCCCATTCTGGAAAAGGCAGGCATAGTTACCAGAGAAATAGCATGTCTGGCAGGAGTATTCTGTCGTCAGGATTCTGAGCATATCCACGACTGGAAGAGAGTAAGAGAAACCCTGATTGAATTTGTCCCCTTTCATATAAGAGATACTCTTATTGGAAAAGGGACAAATTCAAAAGGGGATTTTGTACCAGTGAAGCTAACCAAAAATTCAGCCTGGTCTGATCTAATCAATACCTTAATGCTGGAAACCGGCCTGCCTGAAATAAAGTGTTACTATAAGGATAGCCCGGGAAAGCCTTCTCGAGGTGTTGGCACTATCTCAGCAGCCAGAAAGTTTTACCACCAAGTCGGTTTGGAATTCGATGCTGAGTCCTGGTCAGGGGTAGAGGCGATGCCCAGCGAGTTTTATGAGGCCAAAATACAGTCATATCTGGCCAAAATAAAAAATAATGTTTGGCCTTTTAAGTTCAACAAGCCCGTAAATGTTCAAGCATCTTATAAATCGAAAAAACTTGCTGCTCTTGAAGCAGTCCAAAGAAGATTAGTCCATTATTATTAATGGTTTAAGACAAAATGAAGGGACTTACAATACAGAAGCGCCAGGCCTTCAAGCCTGGGCGGATATTTTCCAATAAAACCGTAAAGAAGGGATTATGAACAAGCAGAACTTAAAACCCACAAAACAGATGGTAAAAAACTGGAAGGCTGCACGTATCTGGTTCAAGCAATATTTTTCATTGCTGAACGGCATCGGATGGACCAAGAAGCTCTTTTTCAGAGCAGGCCTGGACCGGAGTAGTTTTCGTGAATGGTCGCCAGCGTGGATGCACTGTTGGTCACAGCCAGGGTTAAAGGTGAAGCCTGATAGAGATGGACGAATTTTCTTCACCTGGCCTACAGAAAAAGGCTGCGCCACCACCTGCTGGTGGCCTGGCAAGGATAGCGAGTTGACCAAGAGGATGCGCAACAGCAAGGGAAAACCACAATATAGGAGCAAGCCGAAATCCAATGTGCCACCTGGATACATTAACATCACCAAACTGTATGAACGGTGGCCAGGGGATTTGATTGAAGAGTTTGCAGCAATCCCGGATATGACCAAGCCAAATCCCATTAACCCCCAGTGGAGACCCATGAAGCTTTATAGCCTTAAGCGGATTGAAGAAATTGAAACATCCTCTGATTTCCAAAAACGTTTACGTTCGAGTATCTTTGCTAGGCAACATTAATATTGTTCAAGTAACACGAAAGGCCCAGCCTACAGGTCAAGAGCTATCACTAGCCGGAGATGATTGTGCAAGTCGTCTCCGGCAATAATTTTCCCACCGATGCCACCCAATCACAGCCACACCAGAACCACCAACATCCGGCTCCTCCGTCTTGACTGCCGTCTTCTCCCTCCAACCATGATTACACCTCAAATCAAAACACAACCCCCGCAGCCGCCCCGGCTCCAGCTCCCCGTCCACCAAGGCTTGAGCTTTCCAAGCTTCAATCTTCACCAAGGCCTTGCGTATCGCTTTGGAAAAATGGTTACGCGCCTTGCATCTATCTGCATAGTATGAAAGTGCAGCAGGATCTGCAAAACCCAGATAATAGCATAGGCCCGCCTTTGTTGGAATTTTGCCCCGCTCAGAGCATGAATGAAAATACTCTGCAATCTTTTCCTGGAGCTGGTCAGCGTTGCGGTACTTTCGTGGTCGTCCTTTTTTCCTGGACGCCATAACACATTCCCCCAGATCGTATCACTGTATTGCACAGGTTGACCATATCAACCATACTGCATGATGGTAGATTAACGACTTTTTACAAAATTGTCAAATTGTAGCGGGGGATGTTGATTCGGACTGGGGCTGCAGACAGCTGCTGGTCCAGATACTGTGACCCATGCTCGCTCCCAGCCCCCGGAAGTCGCAGCTGCAGGTCCGGGATATGGTAGTCTGAACTTTTCTGGTGGGTGAACTATCTCAAGGAATTACCGGTCTTTATAACGACAAGCGTACCCGGCCGGCTTTGTAGCTCCAGCGAAAAAGCCTGTCCGTGTTGAGACATTTGTTAGAATATAACTAGTGACATTCGAGCACAAACTATATTAATACCAGACTTTATGACTTTTCAGAAAGTGTACTGCTGATTCGCTGCATTTAAATAGACCAAATTAATTAACTATTGAGATCGTAGCCAGCCAATTAAAGAATATGGGTCAATACTTGGAGAACGCATTGTGTTTGTCGTTAGATAGCCAATAAAATTTCCATCTCTGGCATATACCTTTGGCGGAGATGATGCCATGTCATTAAATGCAGAGTATCTGGATACGCTACTACCAAACTTCCCAACGGAGTTAAAGATCGAATCTCTACGGACTGTACTACCATGCGCTCCTACAGAATTGAGAATAGATTGCGAGTCCATAGTGCTAGTTGAAATTTTTCCTAGGAAAGTGCCATCCTGCGCTACGATATAACCGTCCAATAGATCGGAAAATGAAGGTTCTGAAAAAACAAGCTGATATGGACGAGAAGTGGTGTCTTCGCTCGTTAACTTACCGGTATGTCCCTGGGTTCGCGATCTTTGCTCCAATATAGGTCTAGATTCCAGGATATTTTGTGAGTCAGGTATCGTCAATTGACCTTGGGTTTTTGCTTCAGGTGATTCATCAGTACATGGTGAATCAGAAAAAATAGTCGTTCCAACGGACGTCTTGTAGCAGTAAATTGTTGATTGTCCGCCTACTACATCTGTCACTAGCAGAAAGGCCAAAATCAAGATCAGATAAACAACTGCCTTCATGTAAGTTCCTCCTTCATTACTCTCGATTTTAGCCAAGGATTATCAATTTTTTGAATATCACGATAACGAACATAATATTAATAATATTTTTTTCATACTTAAAAACATAACGTGCCATAGTCTTTTCAGAGCGATTTTGTAGACTACCACTGTTGATCCTCATGACCTTTTTGCCTTCACTCCCTTCTTTTTGTCCACTTTTTATATCCTATTAAAATCATAACACCTTTCCCTCACCAAAACCCATATTATTGCTAATTTAGTATTAACTAAATTAAATATAATTTTTCCAAAAAAATAATATATATTCGAAATAATTGATTATTTTCTGTCAGATTCGGCTTCTCCTGTGAGCTGGAAATTATGCCCATGTGTGTGGGGGTGGGACCTCAATATTATAGGTACTTAGGAGTCCCTTACCCATCATTCGGGGTACCCGGGGTCCAGGTACCGTAACACTCAACCACAGGAGGTCCGTATGCAGTGCGTGAGGTGCAACCGACAGTTAAGGCTCCAGGACTTCGTCCTCCTCGAAGAGAACGAGTCTGATCCCCACGACAGCCTGGTTATGGGATTGTGCGAGTGCAGCGAGATGATGGTGCTGTCAGAGGAGCTGGAGCATGAATACTGGCAGCAGCGCATACTTCATGCTCAGATGGAGAGGAGCCGGGAGCTCCACCATCCCTTCTAAGCTCTCACCACCTGCCGTCAGTGCTTGCGACTGGCGGTAGGGCATGAGCGCTTAGCTCAGATAATAATTTAACTAAGGAGGTTAATATGCACGTAAAACAAGGTTTAACAGGGCAAGACATGGAATTTGTTATGGACACTTTGGTGCCCAAAATGAGGCACTACGAGGTCCACGGTAAATGGTCTACGTATGACTCAGGCGTAGCCAAGGGGCTGGAGCTGGCAATTATAACCTGCTTCAAACCGTAGAACACAACAGGAGCAAAAAAGCTGTGCGCTCTTGTTCATTCTGCGGAAAGAATGAGGTTCAAGTACAGACCCTTATAGAGTCTGCACTTACCCATTCCGCTGCCTGTGAGACCTGTGCTCTTTACGTCTACGAAGATGCCTTGGAGGCATTAGCTGAACAGGCCAATGCTGCCAACATCGACATCGAGGAAAGTCAAAAAGGTTTACGTTAAACACTCCACCCTGCCGTCAGTGGCCACACCTGGCGGTAGGCCAAGAGCGTTTAGCTCAAATCTAAGACTAGGGAGGTGAATAATATGCAGATCAGCGGACAAGGGCGCAAGATCGACACCGAATGCCCTCACTGCGGCGCGGAACATTCGGTACGAGTTGAGACCTCTGAGCTCTCTTGGTTCATCAAGATAGAGGTCTTGTATGGCGGCATGGTGTGTTCTCCATGCTTTGATGATGGTGCCAGGGCATACCACCTGGCAACAGTCGTCCATTAAAAATCAGGAGGTAACCATGAAGTTTGAAGAATACCTCACCCCAGAAGGTGAAAAAAGGTGGCTTGCCTGGGGCACTGGTTTTACCGGTGATCCACGTCAAGCCAGGTTCAAATGCGACAAGTACGTTTATGAATGCGACATGCTGGCAACCACCTTCTGGGTCAGGACAAAGACGGGCAAGTTTGAGGGGTACCCACTACACCTCTTCGGAGGGGCCGCTTGGCACATGAAAGAACGCCTTGCATGCCGGGTGGCACTTCTCGAGATCCGCAAAGCCAGGACAAAGCCCTCTAAGCATTCAAGAACCGGCATTACCCTGTCTGTATCCAAGGCAAAAGACATTCAGGAGCTTTGTAGGGCAGCCTTTAATCCCGCAAGAACTTCCCATCTTGAACTCATGCAGGAGCTCGATCAACTGTTCCGCACCGGGCAGGCCCCTGTAAACTAACCACTCAACCTGAATATCCGCTGTTTAGCCGCTGTCAGCATGGTGCTGGAAGCGGTTTTTTTACGTCTAATGCCCGGCATAGGGCGAAACAAAATGGAGGTTCTATCATGCAAGAGATCAACATCGAAGGCTGGACAACTGCACCCGTAGAGCACGAATTCGTACCAGGCCGGATCAGGGAAGACGGCAAACCTGTCGAGCATAGGTATACCCTGCATCTGCTCATCCCCAAAAATGGCAGTGGCCAGTACATCAAGGCACGGGTCAACTTCTGGGCAGCACAGGCGCTCAAGGCCAAGCAGCTACTCATGGATGAGCCGCACAAGGCCCACCTAAAGATCATTAACGGGACTGTCAGCGACTATACCTGCAGGTACACCGGAAAGAAGCGCTACTCCGTCAATGTCAATGACCGGGAGCAGGTCAAGCTGCTGGAGCGTAAACCCTGGGTGGATGACGGCCTTGGTTTTGAAGCTGTCCTGAACAAGTTGCAAAGGCAGCATGAAGACCAGCGGGACTTCTGCGAGCCCCTCATCTAAAACTGTAACCAAATAACCTACTAATAAGGTCAACTTTGTAAGGCCGGGCACAGTGCCTCCAAACACTGTCCCGGCCTTTTTGCGTTTAACACCATAAAAAGGAGGTTCCCAATGAACAGAGTGTCTCTTGAGTTCAATCGAGGTTTTTATCGCAGGCCCAGAGGTGGATACAACATGCCCAACCAAGGCTCCATCAACACTAAGGCTCCCAGGGTGGTTGTTCGTCTCAAGGGCAGCAAAACCACTCGTCCCGCCCAGAACCAGGCCCAATAACCGGCGCATGATCCCAAGGCTGAACACAAGTCCTCGGGATTTATAACGTCAAAACATAAGGAGGTTTCTATGCAGATGTTTGGCCGGGATGTTTCCGACATGAACATCCACGAAATCAACAAACTGTTTCGCCAGTATGACGAGTCACACAAGTGGCCTGTCTGCAACCAGTTCAACGCCACAGACAGGGCCATCGGGCGTCTCAGGCGCAATGTCCTGCCTCACGTCGGACCCACTGGCGGCATCGAGTATGCCTACATGTTGGATGAGGAAATAAGTCAGATCGTCAACTCCATCATCTAACCCAGTAATCTCAAATAGGAGGTAAACCATGAAAGCACATTTCGTTTCCGAGCAAGAAGTCCGTGCAGTTCCCGAAGTTCAGGGCACCGAAACATGGAATCCTGTCCATCACAGCCTGGTAATCGATGCTGTAGAGAATGCTGTCCGGGACAAGGGCCTGGGCATCCAGGACAAACGTTTCGAGCTCACCACCGGAGGAGGTAACCTCTTCGCCTCATACCGCCTGGACCAGGGCCGGGATGGAGTAAACTGGCAGATTGGATTTCGCAACTCAATTGCTAAGCGCTTTGCCGTAGGAATAACCGCCGGGACATATACAATGGTCTGCTCCAACCTGGTCTTTGCCGGTGACTTCGTGGAATTCCGGAAGCACACCAAGGGCCTGGACACAGATGAGCTCTTCTCCATGTCCGGCAGGGCCATAGAGACAACAGTCAACCGTCTGGAAAGTCTGGAGGCATGGCAATTAGACCTGAAGAACATCCCTCTGTCCCAGCGCCACATGCGCATCTTGAGCTTCGAGGCCATGCGCAAGCAAGCCTTTCCTGCCAGCAGGTTCCACCGGTTCCTGGAGGCCTACAGAGAGGAAATCGCCCTCAACGGCCTGACTCTGTATTCATTTTATCACAGCATCACCAGAACCATCCGGGATCAGTCCCTGAGCCGGATATCCACCCGCTCAGAAGTCCTTAATCAGCTCGTACAGGATTACCAGCACTGGCTATCCACAAATAGCTAGCCCTTCCCTTTTCCCGGTCATAGCCCGGGCTTTTTTATGTCCAAATTCCATACCCATAAAGGAGGTTACCATGGCATTACTGATCACCACCCAGCCCTATGCCCAGCAGGAAATTATAAAGGGGATCACCAGGGTTATCTGCGAGCACAGCCCCAATTCCAGGCGCAGGTTCCAGGAGAAGCTGCACAACCTTGCAGCCCTCCCCAGCACAGATGTGGTCGTCACTGGCTACAACGAGAGCTTCTCCCATCCTGAGTTCACTCTGGCCTGGTACAGGCAAAACGGCAACCCGGACCTGCACCCTTTGGAGAGGCAGGAGGGTCCTTTCATGATCGGAGTGATGGTCTTTCATGACTTCGAGGACTGCTGGTGCACGCACACTTAAAACCAGGTTCCAGGGCCGGGGCGGAAATGTCCCGGCCCTTTTTGCGTTTAACCACCAACAAAGGAGGTAAAAGATGAACACTCAGGAAGCGCTGCAGGTTCTAAAGCCCGAGGAAGCCACTCTGGAGGCACTGAAGCAAGCCTACCGTGCAGCAGCCCGCAAGTATCACCCAGACATCAATCCCTACGGCGAAGAGCTCATGAAGCTCGTCAACGCTGCCTATGACCTGCTTGTATCCAGCCTTGGTGAGTGGGCCATACATGAAAACGCAGCAGAAGGTCCGGGCGAGATGTCCCTGGACGAAGAGATGTCCGGCATTCTCAGCAAGATCGGACATCTGCCGGGCCTCTTGTTCGAGATCTGCGGCACCTGGCTCTGGGTCACCGGCAATACTTACTTGCACCGCCAGGCACTCAAAGACGCAGGGCTCTTTTTCGCACCCAAAAAGAAAGCCTGGTTCTGGAGGCCCCCTGAATCCAAGACCAGCAGCAGAGGACAGTGGGACCTGGACAAGATCAGAACTGTGCACGGCTCCCGCACCATCAAAACCCAGTCCCTTCAGGGACTAAATGCCTAACTACAAGGAGGTAAACCATGCAGACCATCAACCCCATGGACACCGGCTACAGTTTCAGGGGCTTTTACATCCCAGCTTACATGCTGGATGCCCTTGAGCGCTATATCCATCAAGGCCAGCCCCCTGGAGACTTCTTAAGCGCAGTGATCAGCAATGATCTGACCAAGGCTATAGCCCGGGCGGATGATCACAACCAGGTCAATCTGCCTGCTTACATTGCGTATCTGCATAACGAGGCTCCAGGTGTCTGCTGGGGCTCCCCTGAAAAGATGAAGACCTGGATAGAGGCCAAGAAGCTGAAAGCAGCATAGTCTAACGCCCCGGTGGTCATGCCGGGGCAAAACCACTCAGAGGTGAAGATGAAATTCTCAGACGTTGTAACAGAAGCTGGACAGTACAAGGTCACTGTAACTGGTCCAGACCACAGAGGCTTTATCCGGTTTGTGAATTCTAAAGACCAGGTGATGTCCTGGATGGTCAGGACCGACGGCCGAGTGTGGAAGGGCTTCACACGCCAGCCGTCCACCACCAGAATCAAAAAGGGTTCGAAAGCCTTTGTAGCTGACTGGTGTTTGGACTGGGCGGCAAATGGCTTCTAAACATCCCTGCGTCCTTCGGGGCCAGGGAAATACATTAGAGGAGGTAGAGTATGTACAGAGACAGAGAGCAAGCCAGGCGTACAGAATGTCCATTCGCAAAAAATGGGTTTCTGGCAGCTCCAAGTGAAGCTGAGCTTGGTCCAGAAGCCAAGATGTGCTCAGCAGAAGACTGCATGATGTGGCGGGAAACAAGAGAGTTTGAAGGCAGGAACATTCACCCGGTAGGCTGGTGCGGCCTGGCCGGAGAACCAAGGGGGTAAGTATGATTAAGACCTGCAGAAATTGCCTGAACAACCAGGAATTCTCTGACGTGCTGGTCAATGGCGTCCTGCTCAGGGACCCGCAGTACTGCCAGAGGGCGGACGAGATGCTGCCCAGGATCGGCAATGCGGTAGTCCCGGTGCTGGATGACCGGGATGTGGATGAGCCCACAGACTGCCCGTACTGGGAAGATGCGGACGAAAATGAATAGTTAAGGAGGTGTGATTATGCCCGGCTTCATATCCAAATATAATGCCTACAACAAACTCCTTATGGACATCATGAAAAGCGAGCTCCCTCTCGAAACCAAAAGAGAGATCACTCACGCTATGTCCCAGGAAAACATCCTGGATGGTACGGCAAAGGGCAAAGAATTGTTCAAACAGGCCAGGAAGGCCAATAAGCAAAGGAGGTGATCATGGCCTATACCCCTGAATTGTCCAGAATCCACAGTAGGACCCTAAAGCGCATCGCCTGGGCCACAGGTAAGCCCATGACCAGGACTCTGGAGCTGATCTTTGACTGGCTGCCAGACAGAATGGACGAGGTAAAGGTCTGTTCCCATTGCAGGGACAGAGAATTTTGCAATGAATGCCCTTTTAACAAGGAGGTTTAGTATGGACACGATTCTTTTCAGGGATAAGCGGGTGGCAGCTGTAGATTTTGACGACCCGGAGAGTGTCATTGTCTGCCTGCAAAACGGCTGGTGCGTTTTTGAGCCGGGACTGCACATTTTCGGTGAAGACAGTATCGCCCAGGCAGTCCAGACACTGCAAGACTTTGTGCAGCCATGCAACTGCCCGGACTGCCGGCAAGGTCTGGTCAAGTGGTAATCTCCACTTCCTCGAATTCCAGGTAACCACTTTTAATCCTTACTCCTCACCTCCGACCTTAAGCTCGTGAACGCTCTTCCGGCGGGACATCACCTCTTGATACATTTTCTGCCACTCATCCATGCTGACAGATCCCGGAGCAGCTGGCAGGACCACGGCCACTTTACTGCCCACAGAGTTGTCAGGGCTGGTGACTTCCAGGCCTTGTTTATCGACCCATGCGAAGTTGGCTTTCAAGTCGAATATCTGAGCTTGAGTATTCTTCTCATCATCCAGGAGCTGTGTGGCCCTCTGGGCTTGAATCCTTAACCTGGCTACCTGCAAGGCCCTGCGGACGTCTGGACTGTTGTACAGCTTGACCGTCTTCTGCGGCTCACTGCTTTTACTCACCTGTTCACCCCACAAGAGCTGCTTGTCTATTACCCCGAGATAGTACTGCAGACCGGCCAGGGTATAGGACATGCCCTGATCGTCGCAGCTGTCAAAGTAGGCTTCTATGGCCCGCAGCAGCCCATCCACGTTGGAGATCCGGCCCTGGTGTTGGGGAGGTACTGGAGGAGAATTCTTTTCGCTTTTCATGGCTTTGCTCCATAAGTTTACAGCCATTCTATAGTAACAATTAAAACAATGCAAGTGCGGTCACAGGCCCGTCTCACTACGAGGCGGGCCTTTTTGTTTCCACATTCAACCAGGGAGGTCATCATGGAACCAAGAGTCAGGGAACTGCTAAGTGAATTGTATGCCATAGAGTCCAAGCATACCGACATGCTCAACTCTCCAGAGGCTGTGGCCTTAAAGATGTTGTCTTACCGGGACAGAAAGACAGAGCACTTCGTCACTTTCCTGGTGGACAACAAGAACCACTTCTTAAGCAAGAAACTCATCAGCAAAGGCACAGTGGACCAGGCCCCGGTCTTTCCCCGGGAGATTCTGCGTTATGCCCTGCTCAAGCAGGCTTCTGGACTAATCCTTAGCCACAACCACCCAGGAGGTGATCCCAACCCTTCTGTGCAGGACCGGGAAATGACCGCCAGGATCAAAAAAGCTGCAATACTCCTGGGTATACGCCTCCTGGATCACGTCATTGTCTCCAGGACTGGTCACTACTCCTTCCAGGAGCACGGTCTTTTGTAGCTTCATTAACAAACCCCAAGTCTTTTAGGCCCGGCTGCCGCAGTGGTTGCCGGGCCTTATTGTTTCAACACTCAACCATGGAGGTATTTATCATGGCAAGTCTGGCAGACATTGAAATGGAAATCGCCAATATCCTGGCCACGGCTGAGGAACTGCCCGAGGAACAGCAGGAGGTGGCTCTGGAGTACCTGGAGGAGCTGGCCATAGCCGAAATCGAGAAGATTGATGCTGTGGGTTATGCAGTTCGTAAACGCCAGTCCGAAATTGATTTTCTCAAGTCCGAGGAAACCAGGCTCCGGAACAAACGTCAGGCCATGGAGAAACGACTCTCTGATTTTAAGGCCTACCTGGCGGAGCTCTTCCAGCGTGAGGAGATCCACAAGATTAAGGGAGTCAGCACCACAGCCTACCTGCGCCGCAGCAGCTCAGTGGAGGTGACCGACATCTCTCAGCTGCCCTCTGATTACGTTGAGACCAGGATCGATTTTGTCCCCAGGAAGTCTCAGATCCGGGACGCCCTCAAACAGGGCCAGGAAATCCCCGGAGCCAGGATGCAGGAGAAACAGTCCCTGGTCCTGAGCTGACCACAACTCTAAACCCCAAGCGGCCATACAGCCCGTCATTCATCGTGAGTGGCGGGCTGTTTTTGTTTCTAAAAACCTACTTTCAAGGGAGGAAATCAGTATGTTTAAGAAAGCAGAAAGAAAACAGTCCAAGCTCCGCCTCGGTCTCATCGGCCCCTCTGGTTCAGGCAAGACCTACAGCAGCTTACTCATCGCCCAGGGTCTTGGAGGCAGGATCGCCCTGCTGGACACGGAAAGGGGCTCAGGCTCTCTGTATGCCGACCTGTGCGAATACGATGTAGCTGAACTGACCCCGCCTTTTAGTCCGGAGCGCTACACCCAGGCCATCAAGGAGGCTGAAAGGACCGGTTATGAAGTGCTCATAATCGACTCCCTTTCCCATGCCTGGTCCGGTGAAGGCGGCATCTTGGAGTTTGTGGACAGGGCCTCGCAGGCGCAGAAGAACAATTTTGCCGCCTGGAGGGAGGCCTCTCCCAAGCACAACGCCTTGGTGGACTCCATCCTGGGTGCCAACCTGCACGTCATTATAACCATGCGCAGCAAAACCGCCTGGGACGTAGTCAAGGACGAGCGTACCGGAAAGACCCGCCCAGTCAAAATTGGCCTGGCACCTGTGCAGCGTGACGGCCTGGAATACGAATTCACCTGCGTACTTGAACTCTCTGTGGATGGGCATATTGCAACGGCCTCAAAGGATCGCACCGGCCTCTTTGATGGTCAGTATTTTCTGCCCAGCAAAGACACCGGCCAGATTCTCAAAGAATGGCTACAAGGTGGCCGCCCGGACAATGGGAACAAGGAGAATAAGCCTGCTGAGCCTAAGATAGACAGTGAAGTTGAGGCTGAGCCGGTAGCGGACCCTGCCCCTGCATCCAGGAAGAAAAGCCAGGATGTGTTTACCAAGAAAAAGCAGAGGCAGGAGGACAGGCCCCCGCAGCCGCTTACCCCGGAAGATAATGGAGTAACTGTCGCAAGTCTTGTAAACACGATGCGAGAGCTTGGTCTTTCAGACAAGCTTGATCTCTATGAGGCGTACCTTCTGGGCAAGTACGGCAATGATCTGCGCAAACTGACCAAGGACCAGGTAAATGAGCAGTACCACAATCTGTGCCGCTGCAAGCGCGACCAGGAGCTCTTCCAGAGATTCGTCACGTTTCTGGACGGTTTAAAGGCGAAACAGGCTGCATAAGCCGCAAAAGACACCAGGAAGGCCCTGCTATCCAGGGTCTTCCTGGCAATTTCACAGTAATCTGGTCAATTATTTGCTGTTTTATAAAAAAAAGATCCCAAAAATTCGATATTTATTGAGAAGTGACCATTAATCAAGCAAAATTTGTATTGAAATCGAAAGCGAACACTGCTATTTTTACAGTACTTAAAATAATTCAATTATTTCAGTACCTTTTTAACCTGCCTGACAAAAGGACGGTTTCTATGCAGATTACCTGGTTCCTTTGGATGCCTCTCCCATCTCGGCAATACAGCTATCTAATCAAACATCCCAACGAAAAACTCCTCGTGCTGTGAAAGGCTGTTTCCTTCAGCCCCAACCTAAACTGATACATAACAACTCTGGAAAATAATCATAAAATCGGGAAAATAGTACATATCTAGCAATTGGAGGTAATATGGTTTTGTTAAAATTCATATGGGTACTGCTTTATCTTGTTGGTGCTTATTTAGATTATCAAACCCACACATTTTCTTACTTGGACTCTTTAATAGCTGTTTTTCCTGCTTTCATAGTCGGGCTTGTCCCAGCTACTCTAGTTTACTTCTTTTTTATGAAAAGTAAGTGGTCTTGGCATCATGTATTGAATCTGGCTACCGGAATTATGGTGGTATGGATAATTATTACTTTATAATGTCAAAAACAAACCATAAAAATGGAGGTATAATGAAAGTATTATCTTTTTTATTAATATCTTTACTTGTTTTTACAGTCCCTTCAACAACAAACGCATTCTTTGGCTCAAAAACACACGATGAATGTATATTAGATAGAATGCCTGGCGTACAAAACAATAGAGCAGCATCTGAAATAAGAAGAGCTTGTCATAATAAATATCCCAAAGCAGCAGAACCAAAAAGAAGATTAGGTATATTTGGACCAAAAAATTATGAAGAATGTATGCTAGAACATCTAACTGGCGATGAAAGTGATTGGGCAGTAAATTATATTAGAAGTTCATGTAGGCGCATATTTCCAAGAGATTAAACCATAAACAAAAAATTATCACCAACAAAGCTACAAAAATTATACAACTAAAATACAGAGAGGAAAAGTCAATGTTTACGTTTATTGGAATTACGTATCTGGTGATTGGCTTATTTATTGGACTTAGCAATGTATCCAAAGGAAGAGAGGGGTCTGCTGGCTTTATACCTACCATTGTTGGGCATATGTTATTATGGCCTTTGTTTCTACTTAGCAAATAAAAAAATATTATACAATACATGTTATCATTAGAATAGCATTGTATTAAACGCATTTTTTTATGATTTTTTCTAAAAAATAAATTTTAAAAATCATAAGAGGTATACTACATGGAAATTATTTTATTGATCGCGTTGGCAGGAGTTATATTTTGGTTTTTTATTATGAAAACAGGGAACATTGATTTTTGGAAATTAGCACAAAAGCATCCTGAAGAAGCTTATTCTTTTTTTGTGAACAATAACAATTTCATTGTGTTCGATCACAAACCAGCAGGAGGATTTAGATCAAGTTTACCTCCAGGAGACTGGGACGGTCCCTTCAAATTGAGAGTTCCATCAAAAGATGCCACTGTCACAGTATATGGTAGGAGCCCAGAATACGAAGAAGTGTTAGCGCCGGCTTGAAGATGCCATAAAACGCCGGTTTAAAAATGTTGTTTTGGAGCAACCGCCAGCTCCAGACATAAAGGTTGATGCCGGCGGTTGCCTATGCGGAGCTATTGTTCCTGAACCTGGTCTTTCATCCGATAGCTTTTGCCTTCAATGAGGACGGTTTCGGCATGGTGCAGAAGTCTGTCCAACATGGCTGAGGTCAGGGTGCTGTCGTTGTTGAACACCTCGGGCCATTTCTTGAAGGCTCTGTTGGTGGTCAGGATGGTTGATTTTTGTTCGTAGCGCTGGCTTATAACCTGGAAGAGCAGGTCTGCACCTTGCTTGTCTATGGGCAGGTAGCCAAGCTCATCCAGAATGAGCAGTTCAGGACTTACATATTTCTTGAGCTCTGTTTTGAGCTTGTGTGCAGCCTGTGCGGCCGAGAGGGTGTTTATGACATCTATGGTGGTGGCAAACAGTACAGAATACTTTTCCAGGCATGCACTGTAACCCAGGGCTGTGGCTATGTGTGACTTGCCCAGGCCTACTCCTCCGAGGATTATTATGTTGGCCTTGTCCTTCATAAATCCAAGGCGAAAGAGGTTTTGGATGGCCGGGCGGTTGATCTTGGTCGGCCATGTCCAGTCGAAGTTCTCCATGGTTTTTATGCCTGGGAAACGGGCCATCCTGATACGGCGTTGGATGGAGCGATCATGCCTGGCATCTGCTTCTGCCTGGACCAGCCTGGCCAGATAGCCCAGATGATCCCAGTTCTGCCTGGCAGCCTTGTCAGCCGCCGGCCTGTACTGCTCTTTTATACAGGTCAGCTTGAGCAGCTGGAGATTTTCTTCCAGCCTGTGCACCTCGCTTTGGTGTTTGTTGGTCATGGGTTTTTCTCCTTGGGTTTGTCGTAAATACTTAGATCAGGGTCTTTGACTTCAATATCCAGCAGATCCTCTCGCCTGGTCAGATGCAGGGCTCCTGGTGCGGGCATGGTCCTGGCTCTTTGCTCCAGGATGTTGGCTACATACTCACAGGAGAAGGCACTGTAGGTGAATGCGTCGTCCATGGCCCTGGACACGGCTTCAGAGCCATAGATTTCGCTTAAGGCTACAATCTTCTGGACATGGTGTTTGATGTTCAAGTGCTTTTTCTCCAACTCAAAGTAATAATCCTTTGCTCTTGGGGACAAAGCCAGGAACCGGGAAAACAATTGCTGATCCCTGGCTGCCCGGCGCTGGGCAATAAGCTCCTGGACATGATCGGGGTCTTCAATGTCCCTTTTTTTGTCAAAGCTGCGGATATGCCTGGCCACAAGATTGTTGCCGTCATAGATGCATAAGCGATCAGGATAAGTCTTCAAGGTCAGGCGTTTGCCTGCGTACCTGGCTGGCACGGAATAGCGGTTGGACTCCAGGGTGATCCGGAACTGCGACGAGGCCCGGACCTGGGTTACGACTCCGATATCATAGGTGTTAACAGGCAGGGGCAAAAGGTGCTCTCTTTCTTCTTCAAGCATGTCCACCGGCTTCTTGCCGGTCTGGGCATGGATACGTACATTGGCTGTTGCCCTGCACCAGTGGCGGGCATAATGGTTGATGGCCCGGTAATCCGGCAGTTCAAGTCCGGCCAGCAAGTTCTTTTTGACATAACCTATGGCATTCTCCACCCGGCCTTTTTCATGGGGCTTTCTGACTCCGCAGGCACTGATCTCAAAACCCCAGTGCTTTGCAAAGTCAAGATATTTGGGATTTAGAACCGGTTTTTGGCCATAGGGGTGCTTGAGCACTGCACATTTCAGGTTGTCCACCATGATTTTTTTGGGAACAGCCCCGAATGCGTCAAAGGCGTTTTGATGACAGGACAGGAAGTGCTCCATGCTTTGGGAGACAGTGAACTCAAGATACATCATCCTGCTGTAGCAAAGGACCATGACAAAGAAGCTGAGATTGCGCCTGCTGTCTCCCACCTGGATGGAGCCGTGATTTCCCCAGTCAACCTGGGCGCACTCTCCTGGGGCAAAGGCCAGACTTAAAAAGGCCCTGGACCTTTTGGGCCTGACTTTGCTTATGTATTCCTTGAGAATGGAGGAGCCTCCTGTATAGCCCTGCTCCTTGATGCTGCGCAAAACCTGGACGGCTGTGTAGGGGTGCTCCTCCAGCATCCTGACGATGGTATCCTTGAAGGGATCAAGCTTGCTTGGTCTTGTTACTGACTTTCTTTGATGAAACTGCTTTGCTTCGAGCCATTTGCCCACTGTACGCGGATCCAGCTGCAGTTCTTTTGCTATCTGGGCCGGGGTAAGTCCTTTTTGTTCATGGTAGTGCTTTATTCTGGCATAAAGCTCATAATCAATCATGTGTTACCCCCGGCAAGTTTTTTGAGAACGTCTGAGAAGTGCACAGGCCCGGCCTGTGCTGTCCTGGCCTGATTTACGGGTGGGACCTGGATGGATAGAACCTGATAAAGCGGTTTCTTCCAGGCAATGAGATCAGCCTGGATCAGATTGAAGCGCGCCTGCTGCAAAGTGACTTCATCCATTCCCAGGCGCTGCATGACAATGGGGTCGGAGTAGTAGCTAAGCCCCTGCTGATCGCCCACGGTCACCAGGAACAGGTACAAGGCTGCTGCAGCATGGCTTAACCTCTCAATATGACCGTCACGAACCAGCCTGTGGTCCACCCAGCTGAACTGTCTGGGAACCTTGCGCAGTCTCTGGGGATGAATCGGATACTTTTGGTACATGAAATCCTCCTTTGGGGTTGTTGATGACGTCACAGCCCAGGGTGTACATCTGTCGGGCGGCCCTGACGATGTCATCTTGTAACGCACTCCCGCATAAGGAGGAGATTAGTCCTATAATAACAGATGGTTGCGTGATCCAGTGATCTTGTAACGTTTCCTCAACACGTTGATTTTCAACACTTTTTGGGAGGCAGTGATCTTGTAACGTTTGCTTGGGAGCAGTGGTCTTGCGCCTGGCATATCCGGGATTTTGCTTTCTCCAGTTCCGGACCCTGTCCACATGGGCCGGTCCCCGGAAATAATCCCTGTTTTCAGGCTTATCCAGCCAGGCCTTTTGACTGGCTTTCTTACTGGCTGCCCGACAAGGCACTTTGGAGCAGTATTTTTGCTTGCCCCTGTTTCGATAGTCAGGACAAAAGGCTTCGCCACAGTGCAGGCAGACAACTTGTTGGCTTTGTTTGCGACCCAAGAACTTACCCTCCTTTGCCTCAGACAGGCAAAGAAGGCAGTAACGGCAAGACAGAAGAAGAGGAAGAAAAAGAAGGACAGAAAAGAAGACAAAATAAAAAATATTTTTTCTTTTCTCTTTCAGAAGAAGATACAAGAATAAGATATAAACAATTTCAAACCGGCATAATTAAGACATATTCAGGTTGGCGCTCACAAGAAGCTCAGGGTGAATTTACTAAAAGATATTATTAGTTTTACAAGCATACTTATCAACCTAACATGTTCATTCGATAACTGACGAAAGTCGCTTCGTGCATGAATTTCCAGTGACTCAGATATGGTATCGATTGTGAAAATGGCTAATAGTGATGGACTAACTCATTAATTTTATGGAGGTGGTCATGGGAATTTTTTCATGGATTTTTGGTGGTGGCAATGTAGAGTTGGTTGCTAAAAGCTTAGCAAAACAACACCATGCATTGGGCAATTTTAATCATGTTATTTCAGCATATTACATGGACTTTAGTGCACGCCAGCCTGGCACTCGCAACTATGATAAAGCGATGCAGGCCGCTGAGATGATCGCAAAAAAAGAAATAAAAAACTATCAAGATCTTGGATTGCTGGCTTTGTATGTTGATTCAACCCCAAACGGGTATGATTTATATTTTGTTAGACAGTCCTTTTCTGATGAAATATCAAAGCGCCTAGCTCAAAACGGTATAGATAACTACTATATATATAATAATGCATTAGAATAAAATGTTGCTTAAGTAATATTATTGATATGCGCAGATACAACAGAAATTGATTTGCGATAACGCTGTTTTTACCGCAGGACAATAGCCACGGTTATCCTTGATGATGGCAGCAACCTGAACGAGGAGCTTATCCGGGAGGGACTGGCCTAGGTGTACCCCAGATACTGTGATGAGGAACCTCTGTGCTCCAGATGGAATGAGCTGCAGCAGGATGCCCGTGAGGCTGAGGTTGGACTGTGGGCAGAGGATGATCCAGTCAAGCCATGGGAGTGGCGGAGAAGGTGAACCTACCAGACTGAAACGGATTGAAAAAAGAATTGATTTTATATCGACTCTGAATTACCTAATGGATTAGGACAATATCTCTCCAAAACACTTGAAGCCAGAAAAAGGGGAAAACTAATGGTTCAGGATAAATCACTGATCAAGAAGAGAGCCCTCGGTGATTTCCTTTCCCCATTATTTACCCTACCCGCCACCTCAAAAACTATGGGCTTCTATTTTCTTCAGTTTGGGGTGCTCTTTCTGTTTATCTGGGCAGTACTTGTTTTTATGGTAGCGCCAAACCTCATAATGCCCTTCGGCCCCACTTTTTATTTCTCCCTTCTTCCTGGTGTAGCTGCCTCAGTAATATTCCTCAGCAATGGGGTGAAGCTAATAAGAAAACCTGAGCTTTATAACAGACCATTGGCCAGGCTTCTTGTTCCGGGCATGCTATTCTTTTTAACTGTTTTGGGAGGTTATGTCGCAGGTAGAACAGAAGAGGCCTCAATTCTATCCTTCTGGTTCGGTGCATGCGGGTTGGCGGTAACTATGTATCTGGGTTATGCTTGGAGGCATTATTCCCGAACAGCATACAAGCTGTTATAGCGACACAAAAATATGTATATTCAGAATAAACAAACAGGTCTTACCTTAGTGGAGCTATTAATTGCCTTAGCAATTCTGGGCGTAGTAATGACTGCTGTTGTTAGCCTATTCATCTCCACGATAAAAGTTTACCATACCAATAAAGCTATACTAGAAGTTCAGCAAAATGTAAGGCATGTGCGGACGGTTTTGAATAATGACCTCAAAATGGTAGGATTTGAGTTAGATGAAAGTGAAATACAAGCAGATAACCACGAATTTAAAATTGGGGATATTACATATACCACCCAAGAACATACTAATGGTGATGGAAGTCAAGAATATGACTTTGTAAGAAAAAGAAACGAGGCATCGAATGGTGTAACCAGTATATTGATGCCAAATTTGAGCAGTAAGTTAAATTTTACATATTATGATAAAGATAGAAATGAAATTGAACCAAACTCAAATGAAAATGGCGATTCAGGTAACATAGATAACCCATCTGAAATAAGAAAAGTACAATTTACACTATGCGGAAAAGCATGGGGCAGAACTCCATTCATTTCAGATCAGTTTGAGCACTGTGCTGAAGATACTATCATATTTAGAAACATGTATTACCAGTAATATGAGCAAAAAATTATTTCATTGCATGATTGCTGTACTAATAGTATTGTTAGTCTGGTCTATTTATGGCTTTATAGCCATCATATTTACATAAAGGTAAATTAAAATGCAAGATGAAACAGGCATAACTCTCGTAGAGGTATTAATTTCGCTTTTAATACTTCTGGTCGGTATACTAGCGGTGCTTACCATGCATACTACATCCGTTCAGAACAATAAAGTTGCGAGAGAAATGACAGAAGCTATGCACCATGCCAACAAAGAGCTTGAAATAATAATTGCTAAAGACTTTTTAGATTTAGACACTAATATATATCCTAAGCAAATACAGTCAAATATATCAAATATAAAATATGAAATTGATATTGAAGCGGACGATAAAGATTTAAATAATATTTTGTTTTCAAGCTTAGACATTGATGATATTGATTATTTATTTGCTTTTGAATTGATAGTTAGCTGGCGTTCTTTTGGCAAAGAAAGAGAAATAGTCTTCCCTTTCAAAAAATCAAGTGTTGGAATGAGTCCCACGATTAACTAAGACATGGAATAAATTCTATGAGTATTTATAAAAAACAAGCTGGCAGTGCTCTTATTATATCTATAGTAGTGCTCATGTTGTTGAGCATCCTCGGTGCAGCCGCTTTACGAGCGACTAATTCGGAACTTGGTATTGTACGAGATGAAATTATGAGAGAAGCGGCCTTTTATGTGTCTGAGAGTGGAATTGAAGCAGGCAAATCATACCTGCAAGAAAGGCTTAGCGAGTCAAGCCTTAGAGGAGACAGCAGTAAAAGTTTCATTTTGGATAGTGAGATAGATAACATTGAAGATGAGGAACCGTATCTTTCACATAAGTTTGAAAACGACTCAGAATACTCAGTTTGGTTCCAATGGGAAGATGATAACAATAACTCTTCGTTTCAGGTTATTTCTAATGGCAACAAAAAAGACAAAAATGTGCAGACAACTCTTACTTTGCAGATAGACAGAAATGAATCAGATACACCTACCCCTGATGCTCCTTTCAGTATTCATACTCCTAACCCCAAAATGAGGATGCAAGGAAATCCATTAATTTCAGGATATGACCATGATGTTCCAGAAGACTTTTTATGCGGAGGCAATTGTACAGGACTAGAAAATTTTGATAGTGAATACGACAGTATGCCAGCCATATATTCTGACAATGAATTTGAGTACTTAGATTATCAAGATAAACATTTAGACTCACCTGTAGAGACTACCCAGATAGGTGATAGTGCTTTGGATGAGACAGGTATAGCAAATGACTACTGGATTGACTACGCAAATAGACTTTTACCCAACTATGATCGTTTGATTGAACATGATACAGATGTTCCAGGAAACGATGTTTGGGGTGATCGTGAGAATCCTCAAATAACTATCGTTGATAATAAGAAATTAGGTGGGACAATAGATGGAGCCGGCGTTTTAATATTAAAAAATGGTGCAGACATAACAGGTAACTTCCATTTTGAAGGTATAGTGGTTTACATGGTTGAAGAAGGTGATACAATAGATATGTTTTCTGCTGGGACACCTAATATATTTGGCTCTGTTGTTGTGGCTGGAGAAGAGTTGTCGGATGACATATACTTTGAAGATGAGATTGGATATCTTGGTAATGCAAATGTAAGTTTTAGCTCAGAAGCAATTTTAAATTCAGCGCACAATGCGATACCTCCTTATATCAATATTGTTTCTTGGGAAAATAAATAATAACAAATCTTTCATTAAAAAATTTTCACGGCAATATTCATGTTTATTTTTAAAATTCATGTTGAGATTACGTATTCAAGCATGATCCAGCATGAGGCCTTGCTGAACCTATTTTTTGCCAAGGGTATAATCACCAAGGAAGAATACCTGGAGGAGGTCAAGAGAGTGTCCCTGGAGCTCCAGGGAAGGCGGGCGAAATAAAATCCACTGCAGATGCACAGGAACCACCACCATGACAGACTCTGAAAAAGCCTTGACTATCCTCCAAGCCACAAACCAGGGAGCCATCCTGGACAAGCACCACCACCTTATCCTGCAAGCAGCGCTCAATGGAGAACTGGGGGATGCCACCAGGTTGATCTTCGAGGATCTGTGGGATCAGT
Source organism: Desulfonatronospira thiodismutans ASO3-1 (assembly GCF_000174435.1). Classification (NCBI taxonomy): domain Bacteria; kingdom Pseudomonadati; phylum Thermodesulfobacteriota; class Desulfovibrionia; order Desulfovibrionales; family Desulfonatronovibrionaceae; genus Desulfonatronospira; species Desulfonatronospira thiodismutans. Next base: position 1,107,347 of record NZ_ACJN02000001.1, on the reverse strand, counting down.
ACGTGAGGGAAGGAGATGCAGATGAAGACATTTAGCCTTTTTGTTCTTCCGTTCCTATCAATCTTCCTGTTTGCCACTCCAGCCGGCTCCGAGGAGCCTGAAAACTTCTGCCATGAACCAGAGGCTTTAGCTGAGTGGGAGGCCATGAATCAAAAATACCCCAGAGACTTGAATGTACAAACATTGCATGCCTTACGTATTGGCCTGTGTGAGAAGATAGACCGTGGAGACATAGGAGTAGCTGACGGCATTGCCATCTTTGAATCCATGCGCCAGGCGGTTTTAAGCCGGGTGTTCGAGAGGCAGATGAGGGAGCAGGGAGAAGATTCTCTTTGATGACAAAACGTAAGATATTCGAAAAAATAATTACCGGCGGCCAGACAGGAGCTGCTTTGGGAGCCCTGGACGCTGCCTTGGAGCTTGGTCATCCATGTGGCGGTTGGTGTCCCAAGGGCCGCAAATCCGAGGCTGGGCCAATACCCGCTAAATATCCTGTCCAGGAACTTGACTCAGCAGACTATCGTGTCCGGAACAAGCAGAATGTCATTGACTCTGATGGAACTATGATCTTTACCTACGGCAAGCCCACCGGAGGCACCAACTTGACCTTTAATATGGCAATCAAGCATGAAAAGCCATTGTATGTATGTGATCTTGAAGACGATCCTTTAAATAAAGATATAGACTTTATCTGGGAATGGGGGCTGGAGAGTGATGTCTATGTCCTTAATGTAGCAGGACCAAGGGAGAGTAAGCATCCTAACACCCAGGTTCTGGTCAAGACCGTCATGTTTATGCTGCTGGAGCATGCCAGGAAGTCCTACCCAGTGGTGCAAGCATAGATTTTTCCCAGCCTGCTTATTTTACACATCAATTCCAATAAGATAAAAAGGAGCCTTTTATGAACAAGAAACAGATGGTGGATAGTCTTGCCCAGAAATCTGGAATGACCAAGGCAGATGCCCAGAAGGCCTTGGATGGAGTGGAGGACATCATTTCCGAGCAGCTTAAGAACGGCGACCAGGTAGCACTGCCGGGCTTCGGTACATTCACAGTAGCAGAGAGAAAGCCAAGGACCGGCCGCAATCCCCAAACCGGCGCTGAGATCAATATCCCTGCTGCCCGGGTGCCCAAGTTCAAGCCGGGGAAGAAGTTGAAAGAAGCTGTATCCTGATGCTTTTTCTTGTGGCCTGCTCTCAGGATTTTACTTATGCGCACCCCCTTCGATCCGCTTAAATTCTTACAGTCCCTGCGTCTGAACGTAGAACTCGATTCCAAAGGGCAAGTCACAGTCCATGGCATACGCTTCCTGGAGCCCCATAAGGCGCAGCAGGCCCGTAACGTCCTGCAGATCTATGACAAGCTCCTGCGCATGCAGCTGGATGCCCCCAGCAAGACCATGAGGCCCTCTGTCAGGAAGCTGCTGGCCCTGGGGAAGGTGGAGATCAGGGATGGCCAGTATACTATACCTGAGCCTTAATTGAAAAACCTTACTTATATTTAAGCCGCCGCATACACACTTTGCCCAACCCCATAATATGACTCGTATACATGCTGATATACAGCAGTTGTTTTTTGTTCAAACAACTCCGGGGTAAAGGCCCTGGGCAACCCCTCGTCCAGGATTTTTTCAATGGTTATGCGCACCTCAGCTCTGGTCTGCTGACGCTTGCGCCAGTCCAGGACCAGCTTTTCTGTCTTGAGTTTGGTTAATAGTTCTTTGGCGGTAGCTTTCACTTTCTTCCGGTCTGAGTCACTTAGCTCCAAATCCGGCTTGGTTAAAAGGTCAAACAAGGCAAGTTCCTCTTCGCTCAGGTTCTCGGATACTGCTCTTTGTTCCTCCAAGTCTAAGCTTCTGACAATCTCTTTAAGCTGACGGAAAAACTCCTCGGCGTTCATGCTTCCTTCATTGTACTTCTCAATTAATTTTTGAAACTTTTCCATGTAATTTATGCGGGTTCGGTTAAGCCGGACCATCATCATAAGCTTTCTTGCTACCATGCCTTTAAGCTTTTCATTAATGGTCTTTTTACGGCCCTTTTTGAACTGTTCGGCCAACTTTTCAAAATCAATTCCGCTCAGATCTATCAAGTTTTCAGGGTTGTCTGGCGTTGACTCAGGCATGACATAGCCTTCAGGCTTGATGGAACGGTCCAGCAGTTCCTCTACTTGTCCCATGACTAGAGAAATATCAGCTGGAGGAGTCAGGTTGCGAATTTTCTGTGCAATAATCTGAATAGGGGCCACCTTGACTGAAAAAGCTTTGGCTTCTTGGTCTGGAAGTACTGCCTTGTACAGCCTGTCAACAGTCTTGGCCAAGTCAAGATATTTGCGTTTTGCTTCCTCTGAGCCCACCAATGATTCAACAGCATCATCCATGTCTTCCTGTCTATTGATTATGCCTGCCTTCTCTAATTGTTCCGGTGGGACCAAAGCCTTGAGGGCATCATCCAAAAGTCCTATTCTTCCAAAACCTTCTGCCTGTTCAATACGTTCCAGGTCAACTCCATGTCTCTTACAAAACTCTTCAGTTTCCCGAAGGGACTGCTTCAAGGCCTCCAGAAGAGCTGCCTTATCTTCAACAGGTCTATTCCCGTCATCTTTTCCACCTCTGGCCCCATAAATGGCCAGAGCTTTTTCCAGGTCACGGAATACTCCTGCGTAATCCACAATAAGCCCACTGACCTTTCCTGGATATACTCTGTTGGCCCTGGCTATAGTCTGCATCAGGGTGTGATTGCGCATAGGCTTATCCAGGTAGAGGGTTGAGCAGGAAGGCACATCAAAGCCGGTCATCCACATGGCACAGACAAAGACCAGACGGAAAGGGTCCTCTGGGTCCTTAAACCTGTTCTCCAGGTCCTCTTCCAGAATGCGTTTTCTGTGAGGACGAATATCCAGACCCTTCTTCTCCATATCGCCAATTTCGTTTTGTCCCTGGGAGACCACCACAGCCATGTCGGTTTCCTTCATCCATTTTAAACGCTCTGATAAAACGTCCTTACTCTGGCTGTCAGCCCGGACAAGTTCTTTTTCCAGGGAATTAATTTTCTCCTGCCAGTATTTCTGCACTTTATTGAACATACGTATGGCAGTAGCCTTATCTATGCAAATCATCATGCCTTTGCCTCTAAATCCCCTGGTTATGAAATGGGAGACCAGGTCTTTGGATATGGCTTCCAGCCTGTCTTCCCGGGTTATCAGGTGGTATTCACGGGCAAATTCACGCTCCAGCTTTTTCTCTTGTTCTTCGTCCAGCTCAGCTTCTTCAAGAATACGTTCCATCTCTTTGTCGAGGTCTTCATTTTTGAGTTGCAGCTCTGGTATCCGGTTTTCGTAGTACAGAGGAACAGTAGCCCCGTCATCCACAGACTGTTTAAAGTCATAAATGCTGACATACTCTCCAAAAACCTCCCTGGTCTTTTCCTCGCCGACGATCAGGGGAGTGCCTGTAAAAGCCAGAAAAGAGGCTCTGGGCAGGGCGGTGCGCATGTTCATGGCCAAAGTATCATACTGGCTCCTGTGCGCCTCATCTGTGATAACTATGATGTCTTCACGTTCGGAGAGGACAGGGTGAATCTCTCCTTTCTCAGTGCGGAACTTATGAATCAGGGTGAACACATAACGATGGTCTTCGGTAAGCAGTTGGCGCAAGTGCTGACTACTCTCAGCCTGGGCTCGTCCCTCCGTAACCACACCGGCTGAGACAAAATTTTTATAAATCTGGATGTCCAGTTCATGGCGGTCTGTCACTATTACAAACGTCCAGTTTCCCGGCCTCTTACGCATGACCTTCTGAGCAAAAAAAATCATGGAGATGCTTTTGCCACTGCCCTGGGTATGCCAGAAGACTCCAAGCTTTCCCTTGTGCTCCTGGATGTTTTCCAGGGCCTTGATGGCGTTTTTGACTCCCAGGTACTGATGGTTCTTTGCAATCAGCTTAATTAACCCCCCTGGAACTTCCTGAAATATGGTGAAGTTTTCCACGAGTTCCAAAAGCCTGGAAGGTTCGCATACTCCTTTGAGCATTGTCTCCAAAGACACCCTGCCAGGTTCTTCCTCATCATCGATTTTCTTCCATTCTGAAAAGTACTCCCAGCCTGCGGTCACGCTACCGACCCTGCTCTGGCTCCCATTGGAGAGTATTATCAGCGCATTAGTCCAGAAAAGATGGGGGATAGTGTCTTTGTAATCACTCAGGTTGCAGGTAAAGGCAGTTTCCAGACGACGATGAATAGCCTTCAGTTCCATCAGAACCAGGGGCAGCCCATTTACAAAGCCAACAAGGTCCGCCCGGCGGGTATGCATCTCTCCTGTCACCCAGAACTGCGAACAGAGCAGAAAATCATTTTTTAATGGATTTTCCCAGTCAATAATCCTGACCCATTCAATCCTCTCTTCCTCATCCTCAGTATTTGGAACACTGACCCGCATGCCATGTTTTATCAGTTCGTATATCTCTTTGTTGGCGGCGGCCAGGCTCATGCGAGAGCGGTCCTTGCTCAGCTCTGTAATAACCTCTTGTAACGCTTCAACTGGGATATCGGGATTTAGTTGCTGAAGGGCCTGCAGAAGTCTTGTTTTTAAGATGGCCTCACCCTTGTTTTCCCGGCCAAGAGAGCTTGAGCCATGGTCGAATTCACTATAGGCATCAAAAGTCTTCCACCCCAACTCATCAAGCATGGAAATGGCAGGCTGTTCCACCAAGGTATTTTCTGAGTAGTCAGAGGGGGTCATTAATTGAACCTTTGTTTGATATATTCCTGGGTCTGACTCGGGGAAAGCTCAGTTGTAGCCGGTCCGGTACGGATAAAAAATCTTTCCCTGTCACCCTCTTTGACAAAAACTGGCGTTGGAGCCTTTGCGCATTTTATGACCATAACTCGATTGTCTTCATGGTCATCAAAGCGGGCATGTATGTTTGTCATTGCCGATACCCCCAGGCGGGATTTAACAATGTTCACCAAGTGCTGGCTCATCTTGTCATCGTTTTCAAAGCCATCTACCTGAATACCCACAGGGGTGCCGTCATCGGACACCCCAACAAGCAGGGTGCCTCCGTTGGTATTTAAAAAGGCTGCCAGTGTCTTGAGCACAGCATGCTCGATTCTTGGGTCCTTGCTGCCGGTATGGAGATTAACCCGAAGTGAAGCCTTGAATTCAATGTCATCGGATTCACCGTTCATCACTACTTTTGACAGGTCCAGTTCTTCCTTTGCCAGCTCTTCTTCTGCTTCGCCAGTGAGCAGTGTGGCGTAACCCTCAGCAATAACCTTTGCCATTAGTTCACGGCGTTTTTCCAGAAAATCCCGGTAATTCATGTGCTCCCAGCCTGAGGGCAGGGCATGCATTCGATACATCCGTTCAAGTCTTTCCTGCTTAAATCTTTCCGACATCTCCGGAGCATACTCAGCAGGTGACTTGTCTGATATATCTATGTTGTCCCCCCATTCTACCAGGGCATAATTGGCGATTTGGTTGGTATCCCGGACTGAAGTGATACCCTGTTTCTTCAAGTACCCTTTGGGAAAAAGATGATGTCTTTCTACAGCAGACTTATGGGCTTTTATGGCTGGGTCCAGCATGTCAGTTACTTTGCTGTGGGAAAATAAAGCCCGGGCATCCAGAAGCACCAGAGCAGCATAATATGCAAATAGAGACGGGCTTCGGGGTGATGAGGTAGCCAAGTCGTTGGGTAGTGTCAGGTTCCAGAAGTCATTTGTCAGAGTGATATCGCACACATGATTCAGCCTTTTTACAAAGTCCTCTGCGGAAGCAACTTCTCTCAGTTGTGCCAGGTCGAATTCCATTGCCGATTCCGGGGAACTGCTGAAACGGCCTGTTACTGCTGACATGAAAAACCAGCGGGCAATCAAACGGCGAAGGGCGAACTCCTCAACCTTATATTCAGTCCGCCCGATAAGATACAGGATATATGAGAATATCAGGTTGTTCTGGGAACTAATCATCTTACCGCTTCTGAATCCTGCCTGCCGGATGCAGTTCATGAAGTCATGCCAGTATTGCAGATTCAATGTCCTGCTCTGAGCATCTTTAAGCAGGGCAAACTGTTTATCCCGAAGTTCATCACTGAATTTTTCTGTTTCCAGGTCCTTACCTCGAAGTATCGAGTACACATACTTGAGTCTGGCACGTTTAAAGGCCACCCCCACAGCCACGCGAAGCAGCTGGTCAGGTGACGGATCAATGAAGTGATTGAATGGAGATGCTTTATCCTTGGAAGGCTTTCTTGATTCACGGCAGAAACGTTCCAGTTCAGAACGGCCCTCATCCCAGAACACTGACATCAGGGTCAAGATAAAGTCGGCCTGGTTTAGGGGTGTACCCTTGCTGTTGATCCTCACAAACACATCTGACACGGCTTCTTCATTGACGTCCGGCAGCAATTCCAAGGCAGTGAATGGGAAGCTCAATAAACCCTGCAGCCTACTTATAGACTTTTTTATAGCCTTGTTCTCTTCAGGAGTAATTTCACGCGAAACGTTTAATCCTTCCAGGTAATTCTCCACCACCTCAAAAAGGTCAGTATTGTCGTTCCACAAAACTGATATGTCAGGGATAAAAGTCTTGTCCCGAATTATTGCCGCATCAGAGACCTCGAATTTTTCTTCCAAAGGATTGAAGGCTATTTTAATGCACTCTGTTTCAAAGTTTTCCCTCAAGACAGGGACACTTTTGATAACAGCGTAAAGAGAGGTTAAGCGCTGCTGTCCATCTACAATGACTAGCCGTGAAGGTTTTTGCTTGTTGTCCGTACCTATGGTTCGAGCTGAATCTGCCGCCAGTCCGTTGTGCCAGAATAAGAAATAGCCAACAGGATATCCTTTATACATTGAATCAAACAAGTCACGGACCTTAGCGTTTTTCCAAACAAAAGGACGCTGGATGTCCGGTAACCCTATGTCACCAATGGCTATGCTCATGACCAGCGAATCAAGGTCATAGTCTACTTTATTGAATACTGTTTTGCTCATGCTTTAGCCTCCTCCGGCACATTGATATCCAGCTCGGACACATCCAGTTCTCCAGATATGAGTCTGGGCAAAAGAAGGTCACGGGTTTGGCGAAGGATTCGGTTTTTTAAAGATAAGTTTCTAACCATATGTAGTAATGGATATACCTCTGCAGAAAAGCTGTTTAGGATATGAGGGGGGGCCTCCACTGCAACAATTTCCATCAAATCTTTAGGGTAAACATGCGGTTGAGCAGCTCCTCTTTGCAGCCTAGTTACTTCATGCTGTCTTTCTTTTAACTGAAGATAGAAGAAATAGACATGCTCGGTTGTGCTTCTGTCAATTACCGAACAATCAGAAGCCCAAACATACTCATGGTAAAGACTCACAAAACCCGCGTTTGCCCCAGAAGCGCTTATAGTAACTACTGGATGCTGAGTGTTTGCTGTATTATGATAGTAGGCAGGCTTGATTCCCCCTGCGACTACAGGTATTGAACCGGGTACAATAGTTTTTTTTGTTATATTTTGACCTTTCCTGACTTTAACTAGATTCCCTAGCTTCACAGCCTCCCACCCTTCAGGAATCTTCCCCAGCTCAGAGTCAACAAGCCTGACCTTTTCATGGCCTGGGAAGCGGAATTTGACAAACCACTCCCGGTAAAGGTTCTGGGCCATCTCTTCCAGGATCTTTATCCGCCGCAGGTTGTTTTCAATCAGGTCATCATAGGCTGAGAGGATGGAGGCGATTTTGCGCTGGATGGGGAGGGGGGGTAGTGGTATCTGTGCTCTATTAAGCAAAGACATTGTTAAGAATTTTGTAGCCACACCAGTGGAAATACTTTTCATTAACTCAAGCTGAAGTCTAAGCGCATAGTATACATACCGGGTTAAGCATTTTGTCTCATTAATACTACGAATGGCGTAAGTTCTCTGATAAACATCAAATTTGCCTTTGAAATATTTCAAAGGGTAAACCCCCGCTGCATTGTTACCTGCAAGAAGCACATACTCCCCATCAAATGACCAAGTATCTGTCCTGTAAGTCTCTTGACTACAGGTAAAAAAAGGATACTTGCCGTCTGGCTTAGCAGCATTTGAGTTCAATTTTCCGGTCTTAAAGTTGACTATTTCTTCTAGAGGCGATTGCTGAAAATGACTGAGCATCAATCCTTCTCCAACAACCTAACCACATTCTCAGCAATCCTTTCTTCGAGCTCCCTGGCCTCGACATTCAGACCTTCCAGTTCCTCGTTTAGCTCTTCAAGCCTTTCCTTAAAGTCAAAGTCTTCTTCCTCCCTGGCAGCCACACCCACGTATCTGCCTGGATTCAGGCTCCACCCCTGGGCCTCTATGTCCTCCAGAGTAGCCCCCTTGCACAGACCGGGAACGTCCACGTACTTCCCGTCAGGAAAGTTTTCATCCATCAGTCCCTGAGAGTCATGCAGGTTTTCAGGCTCCTCATTCCGGTACAGCCTGGCGATATTGGCAAGAAACTCTATCTGAGCAGGTGTCCAGTCCCGGTGAGCACGGTCTATCTGGCGATAAATATGCCGGGCATCAATGAACAGGACCTTGTCTGCCCTGTCAGTGTTTTTCTTACCCCTATCCAGAAACCACAGGGTACAGGGCAAGGTCACAGTATAAAAGAAGTTGGAACCTACAGCCACCATCACGTCAACAGAGTTGGACTCGATAAGCTGCTTGCGGATATCTAGCTCAGAACCACGGGCATCTGATGCCGAGTTCGCCATGACAAATCCGGCTCTACCTTTGTCGTTAAGAGCGCTGTAGAACATCTGAATCCAGAGAAAATTGGCATTGTCTGGCTTGGGTAAACCAAAAGGGAACCTGGGGTCATCTTTGAGCCGGTCCTTGTCCACCCGGTCCACGTTGAAGGGCGGATTAGCCATGACATATTCGAATTTAGCCTTGGAGTTATGCAGGTCTTCGTAATAAGCGTTGCCCTGGCGGATATCTCCCCCCAGACCATGAACAGCCAAGTTCATTTTCCCAAGGCGCACTGTTTCAGCCACCTTCTCCTGGCCATAAATACTTAGCTCAGATCCGGGATTTTTCCTGTGCTCCTCTACAAAGTGAGCGCTTTGTACAAACATACCACCTGAACCGCAGGCTGGGTCATATATCCGACCATGGTAAGGCTCAATGATTCCGACAATTAGTTTGACTATCGCAGTTGGAGTAAAAAACTCTCCACCCTTCTGCCCTTCGGCCCGGGCAAAGTTACCCAGGAAGTACTCATAGATTTTTCCAAAGGCATCGCCCTCAATATCCATTGGAACAGAGTTCATGGTTTTAAGCAGTTCTTTGAGCAGGTAGTTTTCAAAGCGGTTGTATGTTTTAGGAAGTACTTCTCTGAGGTCGGTATTCTCAGCCTCAATGGCCCGCATGGCATCGTTTATTGCTGCTCCAAGGTTGGAGCCTTCAGGAAGTTGTATCAGGTATGAAAAACGAGCTTTTTCTGGAAGATATACGACACCTCTGGCATGATAATCTGCCGGACCGATTTTCCGTCTCCCACCTCCAGAACATTCTAATTCCTTGGCTGCGGCTTTGAATTTATGGTCGGCGTACCTCAAAAACACCAGCCCCAGGACAGGGACAGAGTACTCTGAAGGTTTCAGCTTGGAATTGGCTCTCAGCTCATCGGCAGCAGCCCAGAGTCGAGCTTCAACTTGGTTTCCATTGCGGTTCATTTATGCTCACTCTCTTGTTTCATGCATAATTTATTTAACTTAAACACAATCATTTTTTGAAAGAAAAATCGTTGTCAATTTCCAGTTTATTAAAAACTGATGACATGTCAGACCCTGGCATTCTATAAACTTCTTTTACATGCTTGGGGGGTACTCCAGACTGTAGAGCAATTAAAACTAACAACCTATTCGTTCTGTTTGTGTTTCTCCATATTAACAATGGAGCTATTAAAATGGCTATCAATAGGGCTAATAGAACTATTAATAAAACTATAATTACGGAAGCACTTAAAAATAATTCTTCCATGTTAATCCCCTTCTTTACGAAACCTTAAATTAATAACAAGGTAAAGATGCAGCTATTGCTTGTATGATGTTCTTAACCTTTCCAGCTTGCTCCGAATCTTATGCCTTCTCTCCGTGGTCTTCTCAGGCGCAGGTAATAAATTGCCCGTATCATCCAGTATCAACCAGTCACCTTCCTTGGAGCCCTCAGGCAGTTCATCCACCCTTACTACCCACTCCTTTTCTTCCTCACCAATCAAAAGCGTTGCCATATCAGTTGATATCACGTCTATGACGACATACTGCTTACTCACAAACCAGTCCTTGTTCTTTGATATCCAGAAGTCGACCCTGACCGATCCCCCTAATTTCAGTAACCCCCCGACATTTTGCCAAGCGACCCTGTTTTATAGCTTGAGCACGGCTTTCGCCAATATGAATAATCTGAGTAAGTTCTGATTTGTCTGCCTGGTTGAGGTCAACACAATAGTCTTGTGGTTGAGCAGATTTTTCTTATGGCACTCTCTGGCTCTCAACCTCAAAACTTCCGTCACTTTGGGCCGTGATGGTTATGGTTCCGTGTGTAGCGGTGCCTATGGTTTCTATTCCCAGTCGTTCCAGGGTGGACAGCGTTTCGTCATGTGGATGCCCATACTGATTATCCTCGCCAGCCTGCCATATAGCAAGTTCAGGGTCCACAGCTTCTATCCAGTCAGGGTGGCTGGATGTGCTGGAGCCATGATGGCCCAGCTCCAAGACCTGGGCTGAGACATCCACTCCCGACTCCAGGATCTCCAGCTCTCTATCCTGCTCAATATCTCCGGAGGTTATCGCAGCAAAATCTCCGTATTCAATCCGGACCACAATATTCATATCGTGCAGATGACCCTCGTAATCAGCTGCGGACCTTTCCGGGTGCAGGATTTTCAAGGTCATGTCTCCAAGCTCAAAAGATTCCCCTCTGGATGGCTCGTGGTAGGCTGCCTCGGATTCAGCTATGGCATCAATGAATTTCTCAAATGTGTTCGTAGTATGTGTCTGACCGTTATACAGTACTTTATCCACGTCCTTTCGCTGCAAAACCCCAACCAGTCCCCCGATATGGTCTGCGTGGCCGTGGGTAGCCACCACCTTGTCTATACGGAATATATCCCTGCCGGCCAGATAGTCAGCTACGTCATTGTAGCCCCAGCCGGCATCAATCAGGATTTTATGGGTATCTGACTGAATCAAGACACAATCCCCCTGGCCAACGTCAATAGCAGTGACGGTGATCTGGGAGTGTGCTGGTGGGGAAAAGAAAGCCAGCAAGAAAAGAAGGATGGCGGAAAGAAAGGTCTTTTGACCAAGCACAACATTTTCCCGCGAGCTCAAAATAGATATTATATGAGACAATTATTTTTCACCGAAATACTTTTTCGCCATTAAGACTTTCATTTTATCTAAGTCTAAGGTATCAAAGTTACCTTCCTCGCCATTATCGGGTCTAAACAACTCTTCTCTTTCGTAAGCATAAGTGGTTCCTATTTCTTGATTGAGCCTTAAGTCTAGATCAATCGACTTCAAGCAAAAAAGTGGGCTGTGAACAATACTGTCTACATGCTGATCAAACATTAATAGCTCATCGAGATTAGGCACTTGCTCTGACAGCTTTTTGTAAAGTTTTATTAAAACATATTGGAAAAAGAATTCATGCTTAAAAAGCATACATTCAAAAGCATGAATCATTTCATGAAGAAGAACTATATCGTTGTCTTTATATTCTTCCGCAATCTTTATAGTACAGCTTTTGGGAAAACATTTTCCAGCATAACCCTTTGGCTTTTTGACAATGATAAAACGCCACCTTCCCAATGTAATGCCAAACTCGGTATAAAAATCACGCTTAACTTTTACCCATTTACCGCCAATCCACGTTTCTTTTCCACTCAGTTCTTCTTCAAAATCATCCAGATTCATATCGCCAAAGTATTTCTCTTCAAAATCCGTGGCTTTATACCACAATGCGATTTCATCTTTATTTTGCATTGCGAGCCATTTCCGCCATTTGTCTTCTTTTTCTTCTTCTTTCATAAGCTCTCCTTTTGCATGTAACTGGAATCTTTATTCAAGAAACTATGAGTTAGCTCCATTTTTTGACAAGGCTGCGGCATTTGATAATGTAGGAGCCTGGATACTTATGCCAGACGAAAAAGCCTAGGTTAGCTAAGCAAAATCACTGCTCCTCTACAACTGGATAGCATTTCTTGGCATGTTCCAGCAGCAGCATCATCGCAGTTTTGACCAGTACTTGTGTGCCTGGATTTTTGCTCTCCCTGGGACCAGCCACGTTCAGGGTATAAACATTGTGGTCAAGCCCCCATTTCCAGATAATCTCCGGGTCCTGATTCAGGGCATGATTGTCCAGATCAAAAAGATAATATGGTCTGCCGTGTTTCTGGGCCAGCTTGACTGTCAGCGCTGTTCCACCTTCTGGCTCACCGTAAAAAAATATCAGAGTGCCGTCAGAATCCATCACATTGGCTTCTGTTCGGCTCTTGTACTCAGACGAAGAATGCTCCCGAAGAGGGTATTTCGCAGGTATAGGGCCAGCTTCAGATTTTCTGGCTTTGGGACACCAGCCTCCGCAAGAATATTCTAACTCAAGAGCAGCATCCAGAGCACCTTGATCGGCACCGGTCTGGCCGCCGGAGACTATCTTTTCGAATATTTTGCGCTGCAGCATATCACTCTTCCAGTTCAATCCTAAGTCTGCCATCCTCTACCCGCAGGTCTTTAACTCCTTCACTGAATATATCCCACACTCCACCGCCTGGGCCATCAGCCTGGACCAGATCCTTTCCCTTCCAGCCTCCCAGCCAGGCCGAAGGTATGGGCACGCCCATCACACTGATTCCTTCAAGGATAACAGTTGGTCTTCCGTCTGCATGCCCGACACGGAGGCCTGCAGATATCTCCACAGTTTGCCCGCCAATGCCAGGCACATCCTCAGGCATATCAACAAGCAGGATCGCTGATATTGTTTCTTCAGAGAGACTGAAAGATGCTCGGTTGGCAAGGTCCGGGTCTCTGGCGACTATGGCATTGAGCTCACGTTCGGTGAGGTAGATTACCCGGTCATCGGGTCTTTCATCGTAGAGTTGGGATTTGTCAGTAAGGGCTTTCACTTTTTGATCTAATTCAGCCTGTTCCTGAGAATCCAGCACCACGGGAGAGACTTCGGGCTGGAATATCCAAAGTCTGGCAACCAGGAGAGTGACCAAGGCAGCAATAACTGCTGTCAGGACAACAAGAATTACAACTGCGGGAAGGCGTATTGATCTGCGAGCTGGATGGGACATAAAAACCTTACTGACCTTTTTTCCTGTCCTGGAGCTCCTCGGTGATCTGTCTGACCCTGTCCAGGTATTCTTCTTTGGTGATTACTCCCTTTTCCAGAAGCAGGGAGATCAGAGCCTCGTGCTGAATCATATTTGAGTAGGCAATTTCATCCCAAGTAACTGCTTGGGTCTTAGGGTCACCGCCGTTTTCAGGCATTACCGCCTCCTGGTGTTATTTATGGTAGGGAGTGGGTCTCGAATAAAAGATTTTTGGTAAGTTTTCAATAGGAATAAAGTGAAGATCTGGCAGATTTCCCGGGAGCTATCAAGCTATCTGGGGCAAACAAGCAAAGTTTGAGTGCCCATTAAAGGCCACAGGAGCCCCGTAGAGGCCCCTCTAAGCCAAAACCCAGGGTAAGGTACGGGTTCAAACGCTTTCGGCTACATAACGTTTAGAGGCAAAAAATGCCGAAGTCTTGGAGCAACATATGCTACATAAGAGGGGGAAACGATAAAAAAAAAGACATGATGCGCAGAGAGCCGTGTGAATTTTTTTGGGGACAAAGCGGGGACAAATCCTAAATCCACAAAAAATGGGGTTACGATTTTCACCGTAACCCCTTGATATCTCTGGTCGGGATGGCAGGATTTGAACCTGCGACCCCCTGAACCCCATTCAGGTGCGCTCCCAGACTGCGCTACATCCCGTAAAAAATAAATTATTACGACTTCATCTGCCGGATGTCAACCGGATTTTCACCCGCCTTGATTTTTTGTTTTTCCATGACCATCAGCAATAGTTTAAGTCTCAGGTTTTTTTGCTTGACAAGCAAGCTTTCTTAAAATATTCAATCGATCAATTGAATGTTTAATTTTGTGCCGGGAGGGTTGCATGGAAGATACGGTAGAGACCAAAGACAGGATTTACGAGCAGCTGGCCAGGGTGGGAAAGGCCATTTCCAGCCCCAAAAGGCTTGAGCTGCTGGATCTTCTGCGGCAGGGCCCCAGGAGCGTGGAGGTACTGGCCTGTGAGTCAGGGTTGAGTGTTGCCAATGCTTCCAGGCATCTGCAGGTACTCAGGCAGGCTCAGCTTGTAGAGGTGGAAAAACAAGGCAAACAGGTGATTTACAGTGTGGGGGACCAGAAGGTGTGTGAGTTTTTCCAGACCATGTGCAGTCTGGCTGAGGCCAGGCTGGCCGATTTTGAGCGTTTAATGCGCAAGGTTGCAGAAAACGATCCCTACTTAGAAGAGGTGGACAGATCTCTTCTCATGCAGCGGGCCAGGGAGGGAAGCATCACTGTCTTAGATGTGCGCCCTGCCCAGGAATACGCTGCCGGGCATATCCCCGGAGCAGTTTCTGTTCCCCTGAATGAACTGGAAGAGCGTATTCAGGAAATATCGCCGGAAAACAAAATTGTGGCCTACTGCCGTGGTCCTTACTGCCTGCTGGCCAGCAGGGCTGTAGAGCTTCTTCGTTCAAAGGGTTTTGAAGCTGTACGCATCAGGGACGGAGTACACGAGTGGAAGATGCATGGACTGCAGCTGGAACGATAAGCCCGGAGACCAGATAGCAGAGGACAGAAAACTTTTTGTTCAGCATGAAAAATTAAAAGGAGATAAATATGAGTAAAGCAGACAAGCAATCCAAAGGCACGGCCTGCACCCAGGCCAAATCCATGTTTCAAAACGTCCGCAACACCACCCAGCTTTTTGCGGTGCTTCTGTCGGCGCTGCTTTTGGGGCTTGGCGTTTATTATTTTAATATCCTTTTTGTTCTGGGGGCTCTCCTGGCGGCTTTATTTGCCGGCCGGGTCTTCTGCGGATGGATCTGCCCCAACGGTGCCTGGATAGATCACGGGGTGAGCAGGTTTTCGCGTTATAGAAAACTGCCGGGGATATTGAACCACAGGTGGTTTGGCTATGGGTTTACTTTTGTTTTTTTAACCGCGTTTGCCTTTGTGCACTGGAATGTGCAGGGCTCGGCCTGGGTCTGGCTGGTGCCCATCGGCATGATGGGAGTGCAGGTCAGCCTGGCCACAATACTTGGAGGCCTGTATCATCCCAGGAGTTTTTGCTCGCATATATGCCCCTGGGGCGTTCTGGGCGCTCTCATTGGTAAAAAGGGGCGTTACCAGATGCGTATAGATACCAGTTGCAAGAGTTGTCATACCTGCGCCAGGCAGTGCCCCCTGGGCGGTATCCTGGAACCGGCCATCGCACAGGTCAAAGACAGAAAAGAGCCTGCACAGGTCTCAACCAGCTGCATGCGCTGCATGCGCTGTGTAGGTGCCTGTCCCACCAATGCCCTGCAGTTCGGGGTGCATGAAGATGCTTCAAAACAGGTTAAGGGCCAGGAGCATCCGGCTGTACAGTCGGGATAAAGAGTGGTTTGACAAAAAAAAGGGCGGCAAACCTGTTGCCGCCCTTTTTGGGTCAGTTTATTTTACCTTACCAGCCGCGTCCCTGGCCGCCCTGGCCTCTGGCTCCCTGACCTCTGTCACCCCGGTCCCGGGGTCCTTGGCTTCTCAATTCACCCCTCATGCCCGGGCATGCACCATATTCCTGCCTGTGTTCAATCCTGTGCTCCAGGCGGGTTTCAAAAAGCTCCTGGTTCAGTTGGATCAGTTCGCTCTTAAGCTCCTCTATCCTGCCCTGATCCGGATCCTGGGAAGCCAGTTCAGCGTTTAGTTCGGCATTTCTGGCCTTTTTCATCTGCCTAACTGGGTATACCTTTTCCTGGTAAGCCTTTCTCTGCTCCCAGAGTTCCTGCTGCTGTTCTTCGTCCAGCTGGGACCATGCCGCTCCCGGTCTGGCCTCATCGGACCATCTGCCCTGCTGCTGGGCCATAGCTGCCGAAGCCAAAAGAAGAACCGCCAACAAAGCAACTGCAAATCCTGTGTAAACTTTTCCTGACATAAAAACCTCCTGTGTTAAAATTGAATTTGATTAGATATTTGCAAGGGTGATGCCAAAAAAATAATGTTTATATTTCAGTATGTTAACAGTAAAGGTGCAGTCAGATCAAAGTGGTAGTGCAATTGATTGCACTTGTTGTGCAAGGCCGGATTGGATAGGTTCACAAAATTTTTAAGGTAGCACCTGAATCCGTGAAAGCAGGCTCCGAAATTTGTCAAAAAGGCCGCAAAAACTCACTCCAAGGCAGACTAAATCAAAATCCGGGCCTTGCCCGGTCTAACATGCTGCATGAACTTCAAAATACTTATACAAGTTAAATCAGATAATTAAAGGATTTTGATTAAGTCTGCCTAAGTCGCTCAGATCCCGCACTTACTTTCTGGCAAATCTTGATTTGAAAGTTGGGCAGAAATCGCAAAAGTAAGTGCGGGACGGCCTTTTTGCCAAACCCCGGAGCCTGCAAGGATATATGTCGAAAAAAGTATACTTCACGGATTCAGGGTAACAGCATGATATTGCAGATCCTGATCTGTCTGGTTCGGCTGCCAAAAAGCTCTTGCATGGAGTGCCTGAAAATACTTATTTTTACAGAACCGACAGAAACAGTTCATGGAATGGTTACGTGCGCTGTATGCAAGCAGGAATGATTCTGAAAAAACAAAGGAGGCGCTTATTTTACGCTGGCTTCCCTGGAAATATTTTGTAAGGCGGGCCGCCAGAAGCTACGGCATCATCGATCCCATAAGGCTCATGGCCCGAATGCGTAGATTCTCCCAGCCCTCGGAGGTGAATGAGCCTATTGAACTCTTGCGTGCGGGCATAATTTTTCATGCCCGGGGGCTTATAAACACCAGGGCCATTCAACACAACCTGGACTGGGTCTGGCCTTTCTGGGTGCAAAAGCAGTTCAACCCCGACGATTCTTCGTTTATTCCCCGGGCCTTTTCCATCACTCACGTCAACCTCACTCACCGCAACTGGACAGCTGTGGGCCACCCGGATCTGCCCCTTTATCCCATTGTGGACCCCAGGGGCCTTGTCACCCCGCACATTGACGGCTGGTCCCTGGACTTCTGGATTGTGGATAAAGACGGAGAGCATCTGCTGCCCTCCAGGGCTCAGCAGGCAGACCAGGAGTTGCGCCTGGAGTCCGACCTGGAGGTGGCTACACAGGTCAGACGGCAGGGCAGGGATTTGCGCAGCACAACCCGGGTAGAGGTGGAAGAAAATGCTCCCCGGGCCAGAATCAGAATAAATGCCGAAAGCAGCGACAATGCCTGGCTGGCGGTGAGTATCCGTCCCTATAATCCTGAAGGTGTGCAGTTTGTGGAGAAACTGGAGTTTCGGGAAAAATCCTGCAGCTGGCTTATAAACGGCGATTATACGGTTTTTCTTGAAAGGCAGCCTGAAAAAATCCTGCACGCAAATTACCTGGAAGGCGATGTTTTGCATGGAATCCAGGAAAATGACATGCAGGAGTCTTACAAGGTCAAATGCCCCACCGGCATGGCCACGGGTGCGGCCCTTTACCGCCTGCAGCCAGGTGTTGAACAGGAACTGGACATATCCGTGCCCCTGGGGGGCGAAAAAGCCGGAACAACAGGTCGCATTTCAAGTTCCAGGGAAGCCTGGAAACGATCGGTGCAGGGCACTGCAGCCTTGAATGTTCCGGATAAAAAAATGCAGTTTATATATGACGCAGCTGTTCGTTCTATTTTGCTTCTATCGGCTGATGATGTAGTTCCCGGGCCTTATACATACAAGCGTTTCTGGTTTCGTGACGCATGCCTCATGCTTAATGCCATGCTGGCCCTGGGGCTGGATGAACGTATTGAAGTACAGATGGATCGCTTTCCCGGGAGACAGAAGTATAGCGGCTATTTTCATTCCCAGGAAGGGGAGTGGGATTCCAATGGTCAGGTGCTTTGGATCATGGGCCGGTACCAGGACTTTACCGGGGGCAGGATCAGCAGGGACTGGTGGAAGGCCATGGAAAAGGCGGTTAAGTGGATAGACAGAAAAAGAATGACCAGTGCAAAAAACCAGTTGCATGCCGGGCTGCTTCCGGCAGGATTCAGCGCTGAACACCTGGGCCCCAATGATTATTATTACTGGGACAACTTCTGGAGCCTGGCAGGACTGCGCGTAGCAGCCCGGATTGCACAAAAGGGCGGGGATGAGAGGCTGGCCGGATATATATCCCGGATCGCGGACAGTTATCACCGGGATATACAAAAGAGTATAGCTTCCATCCCGGAACGTAGAAAACAGGGAGCGATCCCTGCCTCTCCCAACCGGCGCATGGATGCCGGGGCCATTGGCTCGCTGGTTGCGGACTATCCTTTGCAGCTGTACCCGGTGGGCAGTACTGAAATACTCAATACGGCCAGGTTTCTCATGCAGAACTGCTTTCACCGGGGCGGATTTTTCCAGGATATGATCCACTCCGGAATAAACGCCTACCTGACCCTGGATATCGCCCAGACCCTGCTGCGCCACAAGGAGCCGGGGTTCAGGGACCTGGTGGAGGCTGTAGCTGACATGGCCTCGCCCACGGGGCAGTGGCCCGAAGCCATACATCCCATTACTGCAGGGGGCTGCATGGGCGACGGGCAGCACGGCTGGGCTGCAGCGGAATGGATAATGATGATGCGCAATATGTTTGTCCGGGAGGAAGAGGGCGGTCTTGTGCTTTTTTCCGGGGTTTTCCCTGAATGGATAACATCCGGACAGGAGGTTTCTTTTGGTCCGGCTCCCACTGCTTATGGAACAGTGGATCTTGCACTTTACAGGGAAGAAGGGCAGTATTTTGCGTCGGTACAGGGCACATGGAAAGATGGTCTTCCCGATATCACCATTGCTGTGCCTGGTTTTGAAGAAGTACGCACTACGGACCTTGACCGGCCTGTGCAGCTTCTGCCGGTATAGGGGCAAAGAGTTAACAGTTATCAGTTAATTGTTAGTATGTTAATATGTTAATTAAAAATTAGTAATTTCAGATTGTTATGTGATGAACCCGTCCCGGTAACTGGTTTTCAAGAAATATGCAGTAAATCCAGCGTGCTGTACGAATCACACTTCAGGTTTGATGGAATGTCCAGACAGACAAAAGACAAAACTTTTCTGGCAGCACAGGCTATTGTGAACACTATAATAATGGACGCAGCATGAAAATATGCATGTTTACCAATACTTACCTTCCCCATGTGGGCGGGGTGGCCAGATCGGTGGATTTCTTTGCACAGGATCTGCGCAAAATGGGCCATGAGGTGCTGGTCATCGCTCCCACGTTTCCGGGGTTGTCTCCGGGGGTCGAGGAAGAGGGCCGGGTTCTGCGGGTGCCGGCCCTGCAGAATTTTAACGGCAGCGACTTTTCCGTGCGTCTGCCGCTGCCTTTTACCATCAACAGGCAACTGGAGAAGTTCCGCCCGGATATAATCCACAGTCACCATCCTTATTTAATGGGAGATTCCGCCCTGCGCAT
Organism: Desulfonatronospira thiodismutans ASO3-1; assembly: GCF_000174435.1. Classification (NCBI taxonomy): domain Bacteria; kingdom Pseudomonadati; phylum Thermodesulfobacteriota; class Desulfovibrionia; order Desulfovibrionales; family Desulfonatronovibrionaceae; genus Desulfonatronospira; species Desulfonatronospira thiodismutans. Next base: position 1,087,651 of record NZ_ACJN02000001.1, on the reverse strand, counting down.
GGCCATGCAGCATGACCTGCCCTTAGTCTTTACCCATCATACCCTGTATGAGCGCTATACTCACTATGTTCCCCTGAATTCGGAGAAAATGAAGCGTTTTGTGGTAGAGCTTTCAACGATGTATGCCAACATGTGCAGCATGGTAGTGGCCCCGAGTGAAAGCATAGCCCTGATGCTTGAGGAAAGGGGGGTCAAAGCGCCCATAGAAGTCATTCCCACCGGAGTGGACCTGGATTTCTTCGCTGCTGGAGATGGTCAGGCCTTCAAAGAAGAATGCGGCCTGGAAAAAGCACGCCTGATCATAGGCCATGTGGGCCGCCTGGCTCCGGAAAAAAATCTGGAATACCTGAGCCGGGCAGTTGCTCTTTACCTGCAAAAAGACCCCGGAGCGGTCTTTGTGGTGGTGGGAGACGGACCCAGCAGGGAGGACATCCGCGATATTTTTCAGGAAAAAGGTGTCTTGGACAGGCTGGTCCTGGCAGGTCAGAAGACCGGGCAGGACCTTGCCGATGCCTACCGGGCCATGGATGTCTTTGTTTTCTCCTCCACCACCGAGACCCAGGGCATGGTCCTTGCCGAGGCCATGGCCGCGGGCAATCCGGTGATCGCCCTTGATGCATCCGGAACTCGCGAGGTGGTAAGAGACGGTGAAAACGGACGGCTTCTGGATGCTCAAAGCTCTGAGCATGAGTTTGCCGGGGCTTTAGAGGAGTTTGCCGGGGATAAAAGCAGGCAGCAGGAGTGGATGCAAAACGCCCTGAAAACTGCTGCATCCTTTTCCCGGGAAAGCAGCGCCGAGAGCATGGCCGGGCTTTATGAGAGGGTCATAAAGTCCTTTGTGCAAAAAGATACCTGGGCATCCCATGAGCTGGTCTCCTGGGATTCGGTGCTAAAAGGCATCCGGGCCCAGTGGCAGCTGCTGTCCCACAAGACTAAGGCAGCAGTGAGTGCTTTGAAGCAGGAAGGAGGGCAGAGGTAGATTATTTACATCAAAGGCAGGTAAGCATTCAGGGACTGCCGGCCCGGGGACAGTCCCCGCGACACCTTTCCTGCACAATTAAAATATGACTAACGCCAGGTTGGGTGAACCTGCAAAGATAGTACATAGCGGGGACAGTCCCCAGGGCATAGAGAAGCATCTATTCTTCATCATTTCTGTTTCTTCTTTCCCAGGCCTGGACGAAAAAGTAACAGGCTATGAGCCAGGGAAATATGGACATTCCTTCCAGAAATCTGCCCTGGGAGAAGGAGTAGGTACTGTAGGCCAGACCTGCAAGCAGAAAAACTATTAAAAACACAGCAAAATACATATTCATCTTATTATCCTGAAGACTTGAGTCCCTGCACCACCCCTGGTCCGAAAAATTTCCTGAATACGTTGCGGAAGTCTTCCAGGCTTACAGGTTTGCCCAGGTAGTCGTCCATGCCGGCGTCCAGGAATTTTTCCCTGTCTCCAGGCTGGGTGTGGGCGGTGACTGCAATTATGGGTATCTGCACATTTCTGATGGAACCGTTTCCCCCCAGGTTTCTTATTTCCCGTGTGGCCTCTACTCCGGTCATGACCGGCATCTGAATGTCCATGAGTACACAGTCAAAACTGTGTTCCTGCACAAGCTCCACCGCTTCCCGGCCGTTTTTGGCCATGCTTACATTATGCCCCTCTTTTGTCAGCAGATTTTTGATAAAGATCTGGTTCATGGGGTCATCTTCAGCCACCAGGATATTGAGTGCTTTGCCCGGGCCGGGTTCCTGCTCCTTTTGCAGGGGAAGACCGGCATCCTCTTCTGGAAGGGTTTTCAAGGGCATGGATACATGCATAGTGGTACCCTGTCCAACTATACTGTCAACCTCAATTCGGCCTTCCAGCAGATCCAGCAGGCGTTGCACCACCACCAGGCCCAGGCCGGCCCCCTGGTATTTGCGGGTGTATGATCCGTCTGCCTGGGTAAAGGGCTGAAACAGTTCATTTATTTTGTCAGGGGGAATGCCGGTGC